>CAXUIV010000320.1:0-6071 GCA_964250875.1 uncultured bacterium | reverse complement strand
ACTTGAAATCGGGAGACTGGAAACAGTCCGGAGGTTCGAATCCTCTCCTCTCCGTTTTTACGCTCAATATTTCTCCGGCTAGTCTAGGCTTCATTATGAAAACCTCACCAGAGTACTCCTGAACTGTGCGGTCAGTTTGCCCCAACGGTCCCTGGACATCGAGGTGCTTAACTGTGTGTAGTCTCAATCATTGCCAAGTTAATATGTGACAGTCATGGCAACCTCTGGGTTCTTCAGTTTGCCATCTTCCATGTCCACAATACGGTCGGCAACATCCAAAATCCGATTGTCATGCGTGACCAGCAGAATTGTGCAGCCTTGCTCCTTTGCCAGCGTTTGCATCAGTGTCACCACATCTCGACCGGATTTACTATCAAGGGCTGCTGTCGGTTCATCAGCAAGAACGAGTTTAGGATGACTGACTAGAGCGCGTGCGATCGCGACTCGCTGTTTTTGTCCACCAGATAAATCATCGGGATAGTAATTTAAGCGATCGCCCAATCCAACCTGCTCTAAAATTTCCGTTGATCGGGTTTGCATTTCAGCAATCGAGAAGCTCGGATGCAGTTCGAGGCCCATTCTGACATTCTGAAGCGCCGTCAGGCTACTGTGCAAGTTGTGTGCCTGAAAGATATATCCGTGCTGGCGACGGTCTTGGGTTAATTGTCGAGCAGTTGCACCAGAAAGTTCTTGATCTAACACGCGCAAACTGCCCGATTGAGCAGACCGCAATCCACCCACCAAGGTGAGCAATGTTGTTTTACCTGACCCAGAAGGCCCGGTCATAATCACGATTTCACCGATATTAATATCGAGATTGATATCAAACAGAACTTGCTTCCGCAGTTGACCTTGACCAAAATAATGATCCAGCCCCTGAACAGAGATTGCGATTGCCATGAGAGAAGCGCTCCTAAAACATATCGGCAGGATCCGCAGATTGCAGCTTACGGGTAGCGATCGCGCCAGATAGCAGACACATCATGATCGTCAGCATCAGCACCGTCACGGATCTTGCCACTGTCATATAAAGCGGTAAAGCCGTTGCTTTGGCAGCCAAGGCATAAAGTCCAATCGGCAAAATGGCACCCGGAATAAACCCAAGAAATGCCAAAATAATCGCTTCTTCAAACACCACGCCTAATAAATAGGAATTGTGATAGCCCATTGCTTTGAAGGTCGCGTACTCTTTGAGGTGAGCATTTACATCGGTGGAAAGAACCTGATAGACAATCACGACTCCAACCACAAATGCCATTGCAGTTCCCAAACTGAAAATAAATCCGATTGGGCTTTCTGTTTTCCAAAAGTGTTCTTCAAACTGGATATATTCGGCAAAGGTTAGCACTCTGACATCATTCGGTAACTGCGTCTTCAACGCGGCAGAGATCAACTGTGGATCGGCACCAGGCTGTACTTGCAGTAATCCCAGACTGATACTGGTAGCGTCGCGACGTGGAAAGATCCGTAGAAAGGTTTGATCACTCGCCATTACGTTGGCATCTGCCCCAAAGGACGCGCCTAATGTGAACAGTCCTGCCAATGTGAGCGTTGTGCGCTCTGCTTCCGTTGTGACGGATCGTCCAGCACTCAGTTGAGCAATAATGTCTTTATACTCACCTCTTGCCGAGCGATCGAACAATACTGTATTTGGCAGCTTAAGCTTATCCAATTGGTGCGTCACTTCTGGCAACTTAAAGGCAGGACGATCTGGATCAAATCCCAGCATTTGAACCGTAGCATCGCCCTTGGTTTGAGGATTTTTCCAAGTTAATGTGTTGATGTACAGCGCATTAGCAGATTGGACACCCGGAATGTCCATTGCCTGATATAGCCGTCGTCGGGTAAAGGTGCCTAGATTCTGCGTACTGCGGGCTTTGGGACTTGTCAAAATAATGTCTGCTTGAACCGCCCGATTTAATCGTGTGTTGCTATCGTATAGCGCATTCTGAAAACCAAGCTGCATAAACATCAGAATGTCTGCAAAGGCAATTCCTGCAAGGGCAACCAGCAAGCGACGGGGTTCATGACTGAGTTGTAGCCATCCGAGAGGCGTGCGACGTTGAAGTTGATGAATGAATCCAATCATTGTTCAATCACCACCTGAATTTGCAGATTTGTGAACTTAACGGCTTTTTGGCTGGAGGCAGCATCTAGCATCGCGTGAACCTCAACAACTCTGGAATCAATGTTGCTGCTAGGGTCAGTATTGACGATCGTTTGCCGCCGCACTTGGGAACCGATCCGCTCCACCGTTCCCGTCAATTCACCTCGAATCGCATCGCTCTTCACCCGAACCCGTTGCCCAGGACGCACTTTCCCTACATCGCTCTGATACACTTCGGCGATCGCTTGCATCTGTCGCGTTTGCCCGAGATCCACAATGCCATCTGTCGAAATGACTTCGCCTGCTCGCGTGTTAATGTACAGTACCTCGCCATCAATGGGCGATCTCACCTCGGCTTCCGCTAAACTCGCCTTTGCCTCATCTCGGTTCGCAATTGTACGATTCACTTCTGCCTGAGCCGAATGAATATCTACCGGACGTACCTCAGCAATTTGAGCCAGCGTTGCCTTGTTTTTATTCAACTCCGCTGGACTAGTTGATCGCAGGCGCTCCAGTCCGACTCGCGCTTCTTGTAAAGACTGTTGAGCAGTATCTCGTATTAATCGCTTACTGTCTCGTTGAGAAGCTAAAACTGCCCCGTCTGCATAGAGCGATTGATAGCGTCCATACTCGGTCTGAGCGTTTTGCAGTTCCAACTGCAACCGAGCAACCGTTGCCGCTTGCGCCTCAATGTTGCCTTGATGTTCCGCCTCTAATCGAGTCACCTCGTCGCGTTGGGCTTGGATCTCGCCTTGCTTAGCTCCAGATTGGGTGACAGCAAGTTTCGCCTGGGCTACGCTCACTTCTCCTTCAGCTTCTGCGAGGGCAGCTTCTAGCCGATCATGCGAATACAGAACGGCAACCAACTGACCCGCTTTGACATGATCGCCCTCCTTTACCAGCAATCGATCCACCCGATTTCCTTGGCTGGAGGACGGAGCTGAAAGTTTAATCACTTCGCCACGAGGTGCCAGTCGCCCTAACGCCGTCACAGTACGAATGACAGGTGCCGTCACTGTTGCAGGTGAATCTTGGTGGACAGATGATCGCATCCATACATAAACCGTTACACCACCAATACCCAAAAGCATCACTCCAGCGATCGCACTCCATCGCTGCGCCAAAATCTTGATGATCGTATTCTTGCTCTTAATTGCATCCTGCATCAGTGATGAACTCTCTATAATTGCAAAAACCTCAGAATTTGACCTGGCTTTACGCTACGCAACTTTGAATAAAAGCCAGCAGGTTGTGTCTAGTCTAAGATTGTCAGACAAACTCTTTGAAGTCGCATCAGTTGCACTGCGGGCGAAAGTCCAGTCGGTCCCGCTCCAGCGATGATCACCTCTGTTTGGACTAGGGCATTTTGCATTGTCTCGTGCCTCCGTTACAGAACGTTAAACTAAACCCACTAGTCTAGTTTGATGATACTAAACTAAACCCATTAGTTTAGAATGTCAAGAGACGATCAGCGATTTAGCGGTAAGGACGACTCAGCATGAGACAGGAAAAACCCAGACACACAGATAGACAACTTTCTCGAGAGAAAACCGAAGCAATTTTGGCAGGGGGGATGCAAGAATTTTTGGCACGAGGCTACGCAGCAACGACAATGGATCGAGTGGCGATCGCGGCAAAAGTCTCAAAAGCAACTGTATATAGTCATTTTCAGGACAAGGAATGCTTGTTTACGGCGCTGATTCAAAGTCTCGTCGAGCAAAAATTTCGTTCCATTTTTGATCTAGCAGATGCTCAAGTTTTACAAACCTCACCCGACATTGTCCTGAAAGCCTTTGCCAACCAAGCGTTCGATGTCGCAACGAAGGAACCACAATTTCTGAACTTTATGCGGATTATTCTAGGAGAATCAGGACGATTTCCGCAGTTAGCCCGCACGTTTGTTCGCAACGTCGAGCAAACCTCCTTTAAAATGATTTGCCAATATTTCACAGCCTGTCCCCATCTTAAGGTGTCTGATCCAGAAGCAACAGCACGAATTTTTGTGGGCGCGATCGTGCATTTTCTGATTGTGCAAGAGATGTTGCATGGCAAGGATATTGTGCCAATGGAGCGTGATCGAATCATTGAAACTTTAGTGAACTTGATCGTGACCAATTAAGCTGAACAATCTTGAGGTGAGTCGCTACTAATTTCCTGGTGTTCAATCCAACACTTCTAATACGGCTTTGGGCGACAGCTTATCTTTAAACCACACAATCCGGGCTGGTACATTATTCACCTTCACCCCCGCTTTCTCCAGATTCAATCGCTCCGAGACTGCCAGAATTAAGTTATCGCACTGAGCGCGGCGGACTTGAGAAAACTTTTTCTGCAAATACTCCGGTCGCCAGTAGCCAACAATCTCTAGTAAGAAAATGCGACCATCAGGATGCACCAGACGAAAGTCAGGGATCATGACGCTACCAGGTATCGGGATCAGGTCTACTTCTCGCTCTAACACCCATTCAGTCTTCAAAGTGTCCCAACGGTCAGCGAAAGAGGCTTCCAGCATGCTGTCATAGGGCTTACCGGGCGGGTAGTGTGACACCAAACCGCTATTCTCAGAGTTAAGACTGAACCGTCCCGTTTTCCAGGTATCTGTGAAGGTATCGCGGTTTTGGAGTGTTGCACTCAGGCTCCATTTTGTAACGTGAAGTAGAGCTGGGAGTAACTTAGCGATCGCTAAACCATAGCGCGTATTCGAACTAAACAAGCTCGTTGGCCCGTCAATCGTAATTGTGAAGCCATGATCAGCATCACCCTCTATGTACGCCATCAGTTGAAACAGTTTGAGATAGCGAAATAAAAGCTTGTATTCACCAGGAACATTACGATGAGCATTGAGCGTTAATTGACTAGCCCGGTAGAATACGCCCTGCACCTGGGATAAGTTGTAACGATGCAGCAATTGCTCTGGAGTTAGAGCTTCAAACTGAGTCAGAATCCGATTTTCGGCTAAATCCGCATAAAGCCCCTCACGAATCTGAATTGGCAGGACTTCCCGTTCCAATTCGCGACTCAAATGGTCAGCTAAGGTATTCAGTGTCTGCTGAGCTATTTGAGGACTGGGTACAGACTGGGCAGATAGAGCAAACACCCGTTCTCGCAACAACGGAGGTTCCAAAGGACTGATGACTTCAAATTCACAACAGCCACTTTTGAGCAGATGAGCCAGTCCCCGCTTCAGACGGTAATCGGGACTATCGCCTTCCATCTCTTGCAACTGGCGGTCAAGCTCACCTTGAGTCGCGCCCCGCGCTTCCTGGAAGCAGATGATCAGTTCAGTGGCGATCGCGAGATGCTTCTCATCAAGCTTTAATCTCTTCGGGACTATCGTCTCGCCGGTTTGGCGATGCATCAGTAAGTCGGTGGGAAGCATTGAATGAGTTTTGAGTTTTGAGTTTTGAGTTTTGAGTTTTGAGTTTTGAAGGGGCGATTAAATAGTTTTGAGTTTTGAGTTAGGGGGTTGGGGGGAAGGTGCGATCGCTGATCTCCTTCAGGACTTCTAGTGCTAAGCCTAATGGGAGTTCAAGTCGGGATAGTTCTAGATCGGTTGGCTTTTCGCCTCGAGCGATCGCCTCTAGTCTTTCCCGTGATACGCTTGACTGCTGCGACAAATCCTCCAAATCCTTACTTTCAATCAACCGAGCCATAGTCTGCTTACTACCCGGTAGCCACTTCTCACCCAGTAGCTGCCCAGATGCTTGAATAACCCGTGCTAGCTCCTGGACTGTAAAACTTGGGAGCGATCGCAACACGTCCATTACCGTGACGAGTTTGTTAGCGCCCAGCCAGTTTGCCTTGTCCTCCGGAGATGCCTCTGGAAGGTCAACCACTCCTCGTAGGTAGCGTTCAACAAGTTCCCCACGAGAAATTCCCATCGCCTTACCGCGTTCATCCAACAGGTTTTTTCCGGTGGGTGTCAGTTTAATTGTGACAGGCACCGTTTTCGGTTCATCCCAGA
>CAXUIV010000319.1:0-6081 GCA_964250875.1 uncultured bacterium | reverse complement strand
TGTTCAGGATTCCCATTTCGGAGTTAGTATTGCACCTTGACCGTCAATTTTGACTCAAATATCAGGATTTTGCCACCGTCTTAATCAAATCTACAATTGATATGTGTCAATTTCCTGACACGTTCAAAATCTGAGTTTACTTCAGTAGATTTTTTAACATGAAAGCATTTGTAGCAGGAGCAACAGGCGAAACTGGGCGGCGAATTGTGCAAGAGCTGGTAAGACGGGATATCCCGGTTCGGGCTTTAGTGCGAAATGTAGAGACGGCTAGGTCAATTCTACCTGCCGGTGTCGAGTTAGTAACAGGTGACATACTCCAGCCCGACAGCCTCAGGGTTGCTTTGGCTGACAGCACAGTCCTGCTGTGTGCCACTGGAGCTAAGCCCAGCTTTGACCCGACTGGGCCTTACAAAGTTGATCTTGAGGGAACCAAAAATTTAGTGGACGCTGCTAAGGCCAAGGGAATTGAGCAGTTTGTCTTTGTTTCTTCTCTTTGTACTTCCCAACTGTTTCACCCACTCAACTTATTTTGGTTGATTCTCGTTTGGAAAAAGCAGGCGGAGGAGTATCTACAAAAGAGCGGATTGAGTTACACAATTGTGCGACCTGGAGGCTTAAAGAATGAAGATAACCCTGATCCCATCCTGATGTCGTCGGCTGATACGCTGTTTGATGGCAGCATTCCTCGGACCAAGGTGGCGCTGGTTTGTGTAGAGGCACTGTTCCAACCATCTGCCAGAAACAAAATTGTGGAGATTGTTGCCAAGCCAGAAGCTCCAGCCAAGGATTTTCCGGCTCTGTTTGCTGGTGTAGCTTAACGCGTTGTGTATACATGTCTCAATTGCCGGTAAAGGAAGGGCAAAGGGCAAGGGGCAAAGGGCAAAGGGAATGGCTGAGGCCCCTTTGCTCCCCTTGGATGGTAGGTAGCACCGCCGCCATAGTTGTGTTAGCGTCCTTGCTGGCGCATTGGGAGACGGAATGGCGATCGCGCCTTGACCCAGTAGGAATCCATCCCCCACTGGTGATGCGAGGGGGAGACCCTTATGTTCGAGCTTTGATGCGAACAATATCCGCCAGCGAATCCAATGACGTCCATCCATACTCCATTCTCTATGGCGGCAAGCACATCAAGGATCTAAGCCATCATCCCGATCTATGCATCACGATTGTCTCCGGACCCAATCTGGGAAATTGTTCAACAGCTGCTGGACGTTATCAGCTGTTAAACACGACTTGGCAAGAGAAAGCTCAACGCTATCATCCCCACCCGTCTCAGATGCTGTTCTGGCAGTTTTATAGCTTTGAACCGGAATTTCAGGATGATGTTGTTTACGCTTGGCTCACCGATTCTCAAGCTTGGGGGGTGGATATTCCACAGCTCTTGCGGCAAAAAAAGTTGAGTGAAGTGCTGCAAAGGCTTTCTGGCACTTGGACAAGCTTAGGATACGGCATAGAGACTAATTCTATGAGCGGACATTTACAGTCGATTTATCAAAAAATGCTGCAAGAGGAACTACGAGCATCTAGGTAAGTGATTTGACGGATTAAAGTAAAAAATAACTAGAAAAGCTTATGTCCGAAGTTCAGACCAGCGAGCGATCGCGCCTTTGGGCCATGCTGGCTAATACACCCCGACTTCTCCGATTGGTCTGGACTGCTGCACCAGTATGGCTACTTCTGACTCTGGTTGTGACTCTAGCGGCAGCCCTGATTCCAGTAGTGCAGCTCTACGTGGGCAAGCTGATTGTCGATCGGGTGGTTAGTAGCCTGGGAGCAAATTTAAATTTGCTGCCCTTGGCGGAACTAGTCGGACTGAATTTTGGCCTGACCCTGCTCCAGGGAGCCTTCGGTCAGGCGAACACTTTTGTCTCGCAAGTACTGAATGATAAATTTACCCTCTACGCGAACAAAATCTTACTCCAGCAGGCAATTCAGCTAGACTTAGCTCACTATGAATTGCCCGATTTCTATGACACTCTAAATCGGGCACAACAAGATGGTAGTAACTACCCGGTCAGAGTTCTTAGCACTCTAACCACACTCGCGGGTCAAATCGTTAGCTTTGCTGGCTTGCTCACTTTGCTTCTAAGATTCAATCCAGCAATCATACTGCTGTTGCTGCTAGTGTCATTTCCTGCCCTTTGGGTGGGAGTCCGTTTTTCCCAAAGGCGCTTCTGGATGACCCGCACTCAAACTCCAAGTAGACGTCTAGCAGATTATCTACAGCGCGTACTGACAGAACCAGCATTTGTGAAAGAGGTGCGCCTGTTCAACCTAGGCGATTATTTGCTTTCCTACTGGTATGAAATTCGTACCCTTTTTAACCAGGAGTCAGCAGCTTTAGCGAAGCGACAAGCATCAGCGCGTGTCGGGATTGGGGCTGTGACAAATCTGGGTTTTTACATTGCCTTTGCGATCGTCATTTGGCAAACACTGAAGCGCGTTTTGACCATTGGGGATATGACAATGTACGTCGGGACTTTCCAGCAGGCGCAGGCAGCGATTCAGGGAATGTTGCTAAGCGTGGCTACCATTTATGAATACAATCTGTACGTCTCGCAGTACTTTGAGTTTCTCAATCTAAAACCCCAGGTTGTGAATCGACCTGCCCCCAAATCCTTTCCAGTCCCTATCCGCTCTGGCTTAGTGCTGCGCGATGTTAGCTTTACGTATCCAGGAGCAAGTGAGCCAACTCTGCGGAACTTGAACTTAAATGTTCGACCCGGTGAAAGCATTGCGCTGGTGGGTATAAACGGTGCAGGCAAGACAACATTACTGAAGCTGTTGGCTCGTTTCTACGAGATTGATGGGGGTGAGATCGCGATCGACGGTATCCCACTGCCGGAATTTGACCTGAGCGATTTACGCCGCAATATTGGTGTCATATTCCAAGATTTTGCTCGCTATGCTCTTAGTGTGGAGGACAATATCGGCTTTGGTGACTTAAAAGAGCGTCAAAACCTGGACCGCATTCAACAAGCTGCCGTTGATAGTGGGGCAACTGAAGTGATTGCTGGCCTGGAACAGGGCTACCAGACAATTCTAGGCAAGATTTTCACTGGTGGGGTCGAACTTTCGGGAGGACAGTGGCAGAAAGTTGGGCTGGCCCGCGCCTTCATGACACCAGCCCAAATCTTAATTTTGGACGAGCCGACGGCAGCGATGGACGCACTTACTGAGTATGATTTGTTTCAACGCTTTCGCCAGTTGACTGAGGGCAAAATGACCTTCTTGGTAAGCCACCGCTTTTCTACAGTACGCATGGCTGATCGGATTGTCGTGCTAGATGGAGGACGCATTACCGAAGTGGGCAGTCACTCAGAACTGATGGAGCGAGGTGGCCTTTACTCACGCATGTTTCGTTTGCAAGCCGCTAGCTATCAAATGGAACCTTTTCCTTAAACTTTAAACGTATGTAAATAGAAGTCAGTACTCATTATGGGAACCAAGGGTCAGCGAAAAGATTGCTTGCTCGTCAGAACTTGAATTTATCCAGTTTGGCTTGAATGCGTAATCCCTGTCTATTTCTCGTTCTCACACACAGCCGCTATAATTCTTGTCATAATCCAGTTCTTCCCATAGTACCAATGACCATTTCTCAACCGCTATCTCCTCCGCCAGGATTTGAACAACTCACTAAAACACAACAAATTGATTATGTTCAGCAGCTCTGGGATTTGATAGTTACCACAGATGATGAGCTACCTATTCCTCAGTGGCATCTAGAAATCGTAAATGAACGTGTTGCTTCGCCGAGCAACTCATCGTTAAGCACATGGGGTGAGGTGAAGCAAAGATTTTTGAACAAATATAGTGAACGCTAATCTACCAATCGTGCTTAACACGGTTTTACCTTTGATATTCCGCATCTTCAACTCACTTTACTTAATAGGGAGACAATATATTGGTTGAGACTCACATTCTCCCTATCAGCTGTCTCAGCTAAGCAACGATGTAGAGATTTAGGCATCCGTAGGAGGAGCTTCCCACTGTAGTCTGTAGTACTGGGTAAAGGAATTTCATCTCCAGCTTCATAAGCTGTCTCGATCCACAATTCCCGCGCTTCATTGATGTTGCTCACTGTCTCTTCCAATGTTTCACCTTGAGTAAGACATTCAGGTAAGTCTTTAATCTGAGCAACATATCCTCCCTCAGAAGCGGGATAAAGTGTGACTAGATACTGCAAGCTCAAACAGTCTTCCAGCGACTGCTGCTCAATCTGCTTATTCTTCTGGTTCAATGTCTTTATCGCTCCACGCTCTCAAGTTCAATAACTCAACTATTTGCTGCACGTAAATCCCCTTAACTTTCTGTCCGCCTTTTTTAGGAATAGTCACCTTTCTCCCTTGGGAGTCTCGAAAACTATGATGGCTACCCTTAGAAATGTTGGGAGATTAGGCGACGCTTGGCTTTCGACCTCGAACACACAAAAATCCAGGTTCTCTCATCAGTTTGTCGTAATTTTCCGGGTCGGCTTGCTGGAATTGCTCTGTTGGTTGAGGTTCTAGAATGCGATCAAGGCAGAAACCTGCTTGAACCAGAGGATTTAAAGTGGCTTGGAGGGAGCGACGGTAGGACGTGACGACCGGATGGGGTTCGCCGAATCCTTTCCACTGCGTGGAAAACTGTTCTACCTCAAAATACTGTCCGGGGGTGAGCTGCCGTTGCTGGGTGTACAGAAAGTCACTCATTGGATGACCACAGGAGAATATCACCCATCCTCCCGGTTGCAGCACTCGATAAAACTCAAAAAACACTGGCAGCCAGACGGCAATGTGGTCCAGCACTAGAGAGCATAAAACCAAATCGAAGGTTCGATCGGCAGCAAACGCCAGCGGTTGGGTAAGATCTGCCTGACGAACAACTGCTCGATCGCCCATCCGTTGCTGAGTGATTTCCACCATCCGAGGTGTGACATCACAGGCAACAACCTGAGCGCCCCGATCCAGCAGCCACTCGGTAAAAAGACCAGAACCACATCCCGCATCCAAAACTTTTAACCCAGCCACATCAGGCATTAGAGACAAAATGGCAGGCCGATTGTAGTAGGCATTGTGGGCTTTAGTGAGAACGGTTGCCGCATAGCGATCAGCAAATTGTTCGTAATTCTGTTCTCCAAGAGACTTGCTTGGTTCTGCCACCTTTGCACCCCTTCAGTTTGTTTGTACAATCTCTAACAGATTTCGGACTCCAAATCAATCTCATTAATTGTTCATCTCTGCTAACAGGTCAGTTACTGACCCACTACGCACGTTTCCTTTAGCATTGTCTTCACAAGCTTCTGCAACTGCTTGCAATAGCTCATCTCGGCGTTGTTGTTTTAGGCGCTTGTAGACAAGGTCTATAAGAATAACTTGAGCATCGGGCGATAGTGCTTCTACTGCCTCAATGGCTTTCTGGAAAGTGGATGTTTTTTCTACCTGCGGCATCATTTGGCTAGGGTCAGTCATAGGAGGAAAGATGTCTGTTGCGATAATATTTATCCTTAATCAGTAGCCCTTAGGGGAAATGCTTGTCATATTCCACTTTGCCGTAGTCCAGCTTTACAATTCGGTCTGCTAGGTGAAAGTAGTGGTCATCGTGGCTGATTGCCAACACGGTTTTACCTCTATTCTTCAACTCTGGTAGCAGTTGAGTATAGAAGATTTCCTTGAATGTCGGATCTTGGTCTGAAGCCCACTCATCAAACACATAGATTGGGCGATCTTCCAAGTAGGCAGTGAGGAGAGCAAGGCGCTTGCGTTGACCTTGAGACAATGCTGTACTAGAAAGCACTCCCTCCTTCACCTCCACCTTGTGATCAAGCTGAAGTTTGATTAAATAGTCTTGAGTCTGACGGTCGAGATCGGGATTACCCAAACCTAGAAGACTTTCAAACAGATAAAAATCAGAAAAAACGACAGAGAACTGCTGACGGTACCACTCCCGGTTCTCATCAGTGATCGCTCCATTAACCTGAATAACTCCTGTCTCAGGAATATATAGCCCGGTAATCAGCTTTACCAGCGTTGATTTGCCACTGCCGTTGCCTCCAACAATGAACACCAATTCTCCAGGGTAGAAAGCAAGGTCAATCGGTCC
>CAXUIV010000318.1:0-6081 GCA_964250875.1 uncultured bacterium | reverse complement strand
ACCAGTTGAGGCATACATTCATCGTAAGCATTTGTACAAATGCCAGGACGCAGCCATAAGAACATTGCAAATTCGGTAAATCAACAGAAGTTAGCTGACTTCAAGGTTGGAGTTGATAATGTAATTTTTTCTGTTGATACCGCGCAAAATAGGCTGTTAGTTCTATTGGTTATGCGTCAGCAGGAACCCTTTTTAGGTCAGTGGTGTCTTCCAGGTACTCTAGTCCGTCAAGGAGAGTCTCTGGAGGATGCTGCCTACCGTATCCTAGCGGAGAAGATTCGGGTGAGAAATCTGTATCTGGAGCAGCTATATACCTTTGGTGGGCCATGTCGAGACCCGCGCGAAGCTACACACAGTTATGGAGTCCGTTATTTGTCTGTGAGCTATTTTGCTTTGGTGCGATTTGAAGAAGCTGAGTTAGTTGCTGATGGAGTCAGTGGGATAGCTTGGTACCCTGTTAAGCAGGTACCGCAGTTAGCTTTTGACCACAATCAAATATTGGCATATGGAAACAGGCGTTTGCGAAACAAGTTGGAGTACAGTCCGGTTGCTTTCGATGTGTTGCCGGAGCTGTTTACTTTAAGTGATCTTTATCAACTGTACACTACTGTCTTGGGAGAGAACTTTTCAGACTATTCTAATTTCCGTGCCCGCTTACTGAAGCTTGGTTTCCTGAGCGATACGGGTTTAAAAGTGTCACGGGGCGCTGGACGTCCGGCTAGTTTGTATCGATTTGATGCAGAAGCATTTGCCCCATTTAAGGATAAGCCTTTGGTGTTCATTTAGTTGTTAGTTGTTAGTTGTTAGTTGTTTGTAAACAACCAATAACCAATAACAATCAACAATCAACAAACAACCAATAACTATGAAAATTGCGATCGCTCAACTTAATCCTACGATTGGTGATTTAACTGGGAATGCCCAACGTATTTTGTCAGCAGCAAGATTGGCTGCTGAGCAGGGGACACGGCTGCTGCTAACGCCGGAACTGAGTCTGTGTGGTTATCCGCCACGGGATTTGCTGCTAGACCCTGGTTTTATTGAGGTCATGGATCATACTCTGCAAGAACTAGCTCAAGCTTTGCCACCTCAGCTAGCTGTGTTGGTTGGTTGCGCTGTGCCGAATCCTAGAGCGCAAGTTAATGGTGGTAAACCTCTATTCAATAGCATTGCTTTGCTGGAGCAGGGTGAGGTCCAGCAAGTTTTTCACAAGCGACTCTTGCCTACCTATGACGTGTTTGACGAAAATCGCTACTTCGAACCCGGCCTCCAATCAAATTCCTTTACCCTAAACGTGACGAGTGAGGTTTCTTCGAACTCCGAACTCCAAACTCCGAACTCCGAACTCATCCGTGTGGGTGTCACTATATGTGAAGACTTGTGGAACGATGAAGAATTTTGGGGAAAACGGAATTACGCTGTTGACCCAATGGCAGACTTGACTAAACAAGGTGTTGATTTGATCGTGAATTTGTCAGCATCACCTTACAGCACGATGAAGTATCAACTGCGGCATGCAATGCTGCGACATGCGGCTTTGCGCTACCAACAACCGATCATTTATGCCAATCAGGTAGGAGCAAATGATGACCTGATTTTTGATGGCTATAGTGTAGCATTTAACCGCGCTGGTGAGATGGTAGGCCGTGCTAGTGCTTTTGAAACAGATTTAGTCGTGCTGGAGTTTGACGAGTCACACCTCGATTTGCAGCTGGGGCAGGTAGCGGAGATACCAGAGAGCGAAGATGCTGAAATTTGGCAAGCCCTCGTCCTGGGCGTGCGAGACTACATGCGTAAATGCGGCTTTTCTCAGGTGGTCATTGGCCTGAGTGGAGGAATTGATTCATCCTTGGTGGCAGCGATCGCCACTCAGGCACTAGGGCCGAAAAATGTCCTGGGTGTTCTTATGCCTTCGCCTCACACTTCTGATCATTCGATTCAGGATGCTTTGGCATTGGCTAAAAATCTGGGTATTCAGACTCAGACTCTGCGAATTGGAGAGTTGATGCAAGACTATGACCAGACGTTGTCTCCTTTGTTTGCTGGCACTCCCTCTGGAATTGCAGAGGAGAATATTCAGTCGCGGATTCGGGGTAATTTGTTAATGGCGATCGCGAACAAGTTTGGTCATTTGCTGCTCTCGACCGGCAACAAGTCAGAAATGGCGGTTGGCTACTGTACCCTCTACGGCGATATGAACGGAGGCTTAGCTGTCATTGCTGATGTTCCTAAAACCCGTGTTTATTCCCTCTGTCGTTGGCTCAATCAACAAGCATCGTGTACGGGCAACTTAGCAGGCTCCACTCCCCATTCCCACGAAATTATCCCAGCGAACGTCATCACCAAACCACCCAGTGCTGAACTCAAACCGGGTCAAGTTGATCAAGACTCCTTACCGCCTTACGACGTCTTAGACGATGTTTTGCGACGCTTGATTCAAGAGCATCAATCGGCAGCCCAAATTGTTGCAGCTGGTCACGATTCAACTGTTGTAGACCGAGTGATACAGCTTGTTGCTCACGCCGAATTTAAGCGGCGGCAGGCTCCTCCTGGATTGAAGATCACCGACAGAGCCTTTAGCAGTGGTTGGCGGATGCCAATTGCCAACAAGTGGGTAGCAGTGAGTACTTACCACTCAGCAACTATTCCTGCTCTCAAGGAGTCTGTTTTTTCTACCTAAAGCTTGGATATGATCTCTAAACGACTCTTGATAGGCGGATTAGCAATGACTTTGGCGCTGATCAGTTGCACCTCCCATGCAGCGATGAAGGCTTGTGCATCTCAACAGGATGACTCCTCAATAATTGGCTTACATAAACTGGGATGGTGGGGTTTCCTCCAGAAATTAGGCAGTTCCCTCATACCTCACAAGCCTACATCAACCCAGTACCTGGATCTGAGCTACCAGATTGAAACTTATGATAGTCAGGTGATGGCGTGCAATCGCACCTATGGAGTTGTGCTACCACCCGATTATGACCAGCAGCCCGACCAGCACTATCCTGTCATCTTTCTGCTGCATGGTGGGCACGGTAGCCCCAAAGTTTGGTTTACCTTGGGCAAAGCGCTGACGGTCATTCACCAGATGTATAGCGAGGGTAAACTTACACCTAGCATTATTATTACTCCGGATGGTAATGATCAACGCGGGTCTAGTCCCTACTTTGACCCTGATTATATTGATGGCCCTTACGGCAGAGTAGACACCGCGATTGGAGACGAACTGGTACATGTCGTCCAAAGCCGCTATCGTACATTACCGACACCAACGTTCTGGGCGATTGGTGGGCTTTCTTCTGGCGGTTGGGGGGCAATGAATGTGGGACTGCATCATCTCGATCACTTTTCAGTCTTGTTTAGTCATAGCGGTTACTTTATTGTTCGCAACGATCCTAAAGACAGTCCGGTTGCTTATGTTAAGACGCTGCCAGCTAGCGATCGCCAATCACTTCGAGTCTACCTTGATGCTGGTCAAGGCGATGGCCACTATCTAAATCAAACCCGCCAACTTCACCAGGTACTTGACCAATCCAAAATTAGCAATGTCTTTCATGCTTTTCCTGGTGGCCACGGAATTACAGGAAGTAAAAACGCAGGCTGGAACTACTGGCATCAGCACTTGGCGGATTCTCTGACTTATGTTGGAGAACAACTAAAAAGTAGATGAATAGATTGATGGAGGTGATGACTTGTTGAGGTCGGGCATGGGGCAGAGAGCAGAGGGCAGTTAGCTACGGACACTGCGTTTATGCTTCTTCGCTGCCCCTGCGCCTCTTGACTCTGGCTTTTTCGCCAACTGCAATTCTCGTAGCGCTATTTCGCTTCTCTCCACTCCCTGCGTCTGTCCCTGACGCTTATAGAGATTACGGGCATGGCTGATGGCGGCGATCGCTTCCTTTGACTTTCCTTGCCGCGCCAGAATCGCGCCTTTCAATTCATATGCTCTAGCACTGTTGGGATTGAGGGCAACTGCTCTCTGGTATGCCCACAGAGCATCACTATATTTCCCTTGTCTTAACAGCACTACACCTAATCCTAGATAGGCATTCATGTGTTTACGGTTAACCTCGATCGCACGACGGTAAGCCGTAGCGGCACCAGTGTTGTCTCCCAAATTTCCCATAATGTATCCCAACGCATAATGAAAATCAGCATTGTTGGGAGCGAGAGCAATAGCTTTGCGATAGGCTTCCATAGCTGCCAGAAAATTTCCCTGACGGGCCTGTAGGTAACCGATGCCAGAAAAGATCCGAGGATTGTTTTGTTCTATACTTGCGGCCTCCTGATAACGGATGATCGCGCCCCTAAAATCTCCACTATCTACCAGCTTGCGTCCTTCCTCTAGCAGTTGGTTTAGCTGTTGGGTATTTTCCGAGGGAGCCTTCAGTATTTGTAAGACCCGACTTTGCGCTGTCAGCTCCTGAGCCTGAACCACTTGTGGCACTGGGTCTGCAAAGCCTCCTAGCAGGAGGACACTGACTGCGAATAACATCTGCTTCTGCACGGTCAATTTTTTCTGATGGTTCTGCAACGTATAGATCTTGATGATCGCTTGTCTATTAAATCAGGAATAGTCAGATTTGGGAACGGGTGCCCTCGCCAATATAGAAAGTGATAAGGTAAAGAGCTGATTAGATTCCGCCACTGCCAGAATCTGACGCCACAATTTATCTCCCTATTGAATCTCACAGCATATCGGGCGGGATAGGGCTTGAAAATCAAAGCTGTATGAGCTTAAATGATTCAGAATTTTATATTTATCAACTCAATGAATTCAACGGAGACCAGTCAGAGGGAATCTAACTCCTCTGATTCAGAGGTCATCGATACCATGATTAAGTACATGATGGAGTTTTTGGAGCAGCCCCATCCGGTTTTTGGTGGCCTACCAATTTGTCCCTTCGCCCGCAAAGCGCGGCTAGATGGCGACATTCTCTATAAGGTTGACCGCTTTCAGCTCAATACAGACCTTAATCTGGAGTCACCGACTATGAGAATGATTGCCGAATTTTGTCAGCAAGAGCGCTACAAGGTTTTACTGGTAGTTCATCCAGACCCTCAAGCGATGACGCCAGAGGAAATGGAGTGCTTCGTAAGTTATCTTAATAGAAAGATAGCTGCTACGGGTCTAGTGGCTTTTGGCGGCCATCCTAGTGATGGGTTTAATGTTCAAGGAGTCCGTACCAGGCAGGAACCCTACCTTAACTTCACAGTTCAAACTACACAACTGCTGGCGGAAGCTTCAGATTCACTATCAAAAACTAACTATTACGATAACTGGACGCTAGAGAATCTAAAATATGTTGGACTTCCACGGGCGAAGTGATTGTTTTTAGATAACCAATATGAATTTGGCAATCGTCGGGAATATATGGGTCAGTATCACAGTCGCTGCTTTTTTGCTGGGGTTGGGAGCTTTGGTGCTAGAGCTGTACTATCGGTCTCGACCTGGTAATGACCTAGAGCTAACCGCTGGAGACTGGAAGCTGGAGTCTGAACAGCAACGATATTTGCTTGTCGGTAAGTTAGAATTCTGCAATCGGAATCGCTATCGAGAAGTGATGGTGCCGGAGGTTGAGGCACGGGTAAAACTGCTGTCAAAGGCCAGTTTGGAGGGTATTACTTATAACATCCGAATTATTCCCCGTCACTCAGACGCTCACCCAAGACTCGATGACTATTGGTCTGCTTATATTGTCCCGCCCGGAAAGAAGACGGGGATGGAAATTTCGATTGACATTCGAGGGCCAGCACTGAGTCAGTTGCAGACGGCCTGGTTCCAGGTGCATTATGGCACCTACGGACCGGAGGGTCGTATTCTCAAGGTGCGTCATATTGTGGTTCCTTTGCAGTTTCCAACTGCCAACACACTCCCCAGTTGGCGGCGTACACCTTGTGCGGAAGTCTTACCGATCCCGACTCATTTACTATCCCATGTCGATAACCCCGTGGCGGTGGTTCAGCGTTATGCTCTCCCCCATGCTAAGCCTGGTGATATCATCGCGATTAGCGAGACGCCGTTAGCTATTATGCAAGAGCGATGGCGTCACCATAGCCAGGTCAAGCCGGGATGGTTTGCCA
>CAXUIV010000317.1:0-6099 GCA_964250875.1 uncultured bacterium | reverse complement strand
TGCATGTACAGCACATTCTGTCGTCCCACATCCTTACGAAACTGGCGAATTGCTTCTAAAAACGGCAGTGACTCTATATCTCCGACCGTCCCACCAATCTCCGTAATGACCACATCGGGGTTAACATTTTTAGCAACCCGCTGAATGCGCTCTTTGATCTCATTGGTGATGTGGGGAATGACCTGTACCGTCCCCCCCATATAGTCACCGCGCCGCTCTTTATTCAGCACCGCCTGATAAATTGAGCCAGTAGTGACACTGTTTAGCCGCGACATGGACGTGTCAGTGAAGCGTTCGTAGTGCCCCAGATCCAAATCTGTTTCCGCGCCATCCTCAGTGACAAACACCTCCCCATGCTGAAAGGGACTCATGGTGCCTGGATCAACATTAATATAAGGGTCAAGTTTAAGAATCGAGACAGAATAATTCCGCGATTTTAGTAATCGCCCCAGACTGGCAGCGACAATTCCCTTGCCAATGCTGGAGACGACGCCGCCAGTGACAAAGACAAACTTAGTCATACAATGTTTAATGCTGAGTAAATGTTACGAATACACCCCGTCAATTGTGCCACAAGCAGAGTGCGGAGTGCGGAGTGCGGAACATGAGAAAACTTTTTGGATTAGTGGCATTAGGTGCCTTTAGCTTCGCCGGGACTTACCACTTTGCTGGACCGGCCCGTGCAGATGGGTCTCTTCACCTTAGCTTTCCCGCAACTGACTACCAAACTACGGCTGAACGAGTCTTCTTTCTCGGCACAGCCCCAGCGGCAGGAAAAGTCTTAATCAATGGCAGAACCGTTAATCGCAGCCCTGCTGGGCATTTTGCTCCTAGTTTGCCTTTAGACCTGGGTGACAATATCTTTACTGTGCAATACCAGAATGAGCAAGTCCAAATTAAAATTAAACGGCTGTCAACTCAGCCTGAACCGGCGGTAGGGCTAGCGTTTGGCCGAAACTCCCTCACCCCAGCTAGTGACATTGCCCGACTCCCCAACGAAGAAAATTGCTTTACGGCGATCGCCCCTCCCAGCGCCACTGTCACCGTCCAGATTAGTAATCAGAAAATCTCCCTCCTGCCCCAACTTCAAAGCATCCAGCTACCAGCCAATTCTGCCGCTTTAACCGGACACAATCAGCCTCAAGTAGAGACTATGCCTGTACCAAACGGGCAGTATCAGGGCTGTACCGCTTTCCCTAAGGCCAGTGCTTTAGGTCAGCCGCTGTTCGAGCTCGCACTCAACGGCAAAACGACGACTCAGACAGCGCCTGGGAAAATTCAGGTGCTTTCACCAGCTCAACTGCAAGCTATCGAAGTGACGGCAGACGCAGGTGTTGCCCGGAGTGGTCCCAGTACAGATTATTCTCGCCTCACACCGCTACCCAAAGGCACGCAGGCTAGAGTCACAGGTCGAGAAGGGGGTTGGCTACGCCTAGACTATGGTGGCTGGATTAATAGCAAGGAAACACGAGTTCTTCCAGGAACAATACCGCCTCGCTCTCTGATCCGCAGTATTCGTGCCCGTCAGACCACCGATGCCACAGAAGTTGTCTTTCCACTGCAAATCCCTGTTCCAATCAGCGTGCAGCAAGGCGATCGCACATTTACTCTGACACTCTACAACACCACTGCCCAAACCGACATCATTCACCTAGACGACGACTCACTGATCTCCCGCCTAGACTGGCAACAGGTCGCACCTGGTCAAGTGCAGTACACCTTCAACCTCAAGCCACAGCAACAGTGGGGCTACAAGCTGCGGTACGACGGCACCAGCCTAGTGCTGACTCTGCGCCATCCACCAAGAGTTCGGAGTTCAGAGTCTAAAGCCAGGATCCAGAATGTCTCAACTCAAAACTCAAAACTCCCCACAAGGGGGCATACCCAAAGGGCACACAGCAGCAAAACTCAAAACTCTCTTCAGTCTCTCTTCGGCATCAAGATCCTCCTTGACCCAGGACACGGCGGCCCTGACTCCGGTACCCAAGGGCCAACAAGCTATTCCGAAAAAACTGTTACCCTGATGACGGCGAAGTTGGTGCGAGATCAACTTGTCTCACGAGGTGCCACAGTTTATATGACGCGGGAGGAAGACAAAGACGTGTCCCTGCAAGACCGGGTCGCAATGATCAACAACATAGAACCCACAATCTCCGTGTCGCTCCACTACAACTCCCTACCTGACGAAGGTGATGCCGAACACACTCAGGGATTCGGAGCCTTTTGGTACAACGCCCAAGCTCACAGTCTCGCTGTATTCATGCATAACTATATAGTAAATAAGTTAGGTCGTCCTTCTTACGGAATCTTCTGGGACAATCTAGCACTAACCCGTCCCACATCAGCCCCATCCATTCTGCTAGAGCTAGGCTTCATGAGCAATCCTGTGGAATTTGAGTGGGTTGTCAATCCGCAGGAGCAAAAGAAACTAGCAGCAGCGATCGCTGAGGGAATCTCCGAGTGGATACGAGTTAGTAGTCATTAAAAGGAAAGTTTTGAGTTTTGAGTTCGGAGTGCGAGGTCAGAAATTAACTGTTCCACTCAGCACTCAGCAACGCCAGTTGCCTCAACGGGGACAACCCTCCGAGGTTCGCTCAACGCGGGGAACCCGCACATGCTACATCTCTCCGCACGACGCTGGCTCCTTAGCACTCAAAACTCCCCTCTCCTACGCCACTCGATACCGACTCGTCAACTTGTCCAACTGTTGCAGCAACAGACTTAGGAACAGACCGACATCTGTCACCACGCCAACCGACTCGACAGAACCGCGATCGCTCAACTTCGTGACCACAGCTGGGTTGATGTCTACACAAACCATCTTTACCCCAGCGGGCGTCATGTTTCCTACACCGATCGAATGCAGCATCGAGGACAGCATTAAGATCATGTCTGCTCCTTCCAGGAGTTGGGCATATTCCTGCTGCGCCTGAATCAAATCCATTTGCGTATCAGGTAGCGGCCCATCGTCTCGGATTGAGCCAGCAAGTGAGAAAGGAACGTTATTGTGAACACACTCGTATAGCACTCCACTCTTGAGTACACCTTGCTCTACAGCTTTAGCAATGCTGCCATAGCGACGGATTGTGTTAATTACCTTCAGATGGTGCCGGTGTCCACCATGCACGGCAACTCCTCGTTTCATATCGACGCCCAGGGAAGTTCCCATCAGATTCTGCTCAATATCATGGACCGCGATCGCATTACCTCCGAGTAGCGCCTGCACGTAGCCGTGCCGAATCAGATGGGCTAAGTGTTCTCCACCACCAGTATGAATGACAACTGGGCCAGCGGTGACAACCACCTTGCCACCTTGGTCGCGAATTTGCCGCAGTTCCCAAGCCACTTGTTCTACCACCAGTTCCACGCGGCGTTCGCTAGAAACTCCAGCTGACATGAAGCTGAATTCTTGAGTATTGCGCTGCTCCCGCAATTCCGGTTTTCGAACGGTGCGAATGCCTAGCACATCAACAACCACCTGCTCGCCCACTTCTAAATCCCGCAGCAGCTTACACCGCGCTACCAATCCAGCGGGGGTGTGGGTAATGGCGATCGCTCCATCCATCCGCTGATTCTGCACCTTGATCCACTCACCCTTGACTCGGACCTGAGTGGGGTAGATCGTTGTAACGTAGAAATCATCCGGAGCCACTCCAGCTTGGAATATCGGCTCTAATTTTGCATCACGCTCGTCTTGGGGTAGATCCACCGCACCCAGATCGATCAGCTGCGCTAGAATCCCCTCCATGACCTCATGGGAAGGAGCTGATACCTTGACTTCCGTAGATGAAGTACTTTGCCGCTGCTCTCCCAGATTGAAATTCAGCACCTGGAAGCTGCCACCACTTTCTACAACGATATCCAAAGCCTGGTTGATTAAGCCAGAGTCAAGGAGATGGCCTTCCAGACGAATTGTGCGACTTTCTACAGACACGGTAGCGTGGACTTCAGTACGCACTGGTTCCGTGACCCGTAGGGTTAGGCATTTAGCCGCTCCACCCGCTTTAAGAAATTCAGTCAAAGGCGTTTCGATCACCTGGAATCCAGCCGCTCCAAGCTGCTGCTTCAACTCACCGCTCGCCTTGTTCATTACCACAACATGGTCAATATTGACCGCGTTACAGGCGAAATTTACCGCGTCTGGCTCGGTAATGGCAATCCGCTTCGACTCTGGTACTCGCATCTCAATGACGCGGTTAGAGTAGGAATCAAATGCTGGTGGATAGTAGAGTAAATAGCCGCCCTTGAGGGGACAAAAGCAGGTGTCTAAATGATAGAACCGCTCATCCATCAGCCGGAGAGAGAGAACCTCAATATCAAGCCATTTTGCCAGATAAGGATGAGAATCTAGTTCTGAACGGAAGCCGTATCCAGCCCACAGCCAGCGCCCCTCCCGGTCTAGCAGCGCGTCTCCTGCTCCCTCAAAGGGCAAGTCTTTTGGTAGTTCATGCACCGTGTAGCCCTTGTCTTCAAACCACTGCTTGAAGTAGGGTTCTTCTCCCTGGCGCTCTCTGTGCAGAAAGCGACTCAAGACAACCGTATCACCTAATACCAGTCCAGCATTGGCGGTGAATACCATGTCAGGCCACCCGATTTGAGGTGGAACCAAATCAACAACGGTGTGGTCTTTAAGAATATGAAATAGCTGTTGCCACTGATCGACAGCGCGATCGCGCGAGGACTTGTGAATATTCCCTTCCATCCAAGGGTTAATTACATAGTCCACATCGTAGTGGTCAGGGGAACACATCAGAAAGCGGATTGAGTCAGACATAATAAATCCTAAGTCAGTAGAAGCTCACAAGCCTGCGGTAGAAGATTTAAACAATGATTAAGCTTCCCATCTAGTTCTCACGGTTCTACCGCGAGAACCAGATAAGCGATAAAGCCAATTTTTCATTCTATTATGCTGAAGCCTCTCTAAAGTTAGAGAAAACTGTTTGTCATGCTTTCACTACAAAAAATAGGGTTGGGCATGGGGCGTGGGGCATAGGGCAGTAAGCATGTAGAGACGTTGCATGCGACGTCTCTACATGCTCATTTGAACTGCATTACCCCATGCCCTCTGCCCCATGCCCAATACCTTCACATACTTCATCCTCCACCCTACTAGACAACAATAGGGACAGTCCAACATCTGACACTGTCGCTGCTAGCCAATTTTTAGTGCGTTTACATTGGGGATCAACCGACTTGCAATTGCAGGGCGCACCAACACCATTCTGCTTTACACGTGCAGGATTTGAATTTTCGATAGCTTTCAACAAGTGTTGGGAATCCCAAATCCCGGACAGTCCACTCAAGTCGGGGAACCCGCCCACGCGGCTGTCCTCAAAATCCAAAATGGGATAAGCCTTACTAAGGGTCCTACCAGTCTTGATTTTTGTAATTTAGGCTACTCGATCACTACTGAGGACTGATACATGAAAATTTTTCAAATTGCGGTGGCAGCCACTAGTGCTGCCCTCAGCTTTGCTGTGTTCAAGACAGGAGCGCAGGCAGCAACTACTGGTCCTGCCCTGTCTGTAAACGTGGCAGCTGATCGCCACTCGATTAGTCCTGACATTTACGGTATCAATAGCTACGGTGTTGATGCGGCTTTCGCTCAAGAGCTGCATCTCCCCGTGAGCCGCTGGGGTGGAGATGCCACTACTCGCTACAATTGGCTCGTGGATTCTAGTAATGCTGGTGGCGACTGGTTCTTCACCGGAGGCAATGGTCAAACTAACGCGGTTGCGGGGAAAAGCGCCGATCAGTTCATCGACACCAACCGCGCTAACGGCAGCAAGAGTATCTTGACCGTTCCAATCATTGGCTATGTGAACAAGACAAGTGACTGGAACTGTGGCTTTAGTGTGGCTAAGTATGGTGCCCAACAGCAGCTCAACCCCTACATCCATCCCAACGGTGATAGCTGCGGCAACGGCAATCATCAGGACGGCACGCCAATTACTAATAATGACCCACTTGATGTCAGCATTGCTGTAGACCCCGCCTTTATGCAGGGTTGGCTCAAGCACTTGATCAGTGTCCATGGCACTGCCGCTCAGGGTGGCGTGCAGATTTACCAGATGGACAATGAGCCTAGCGGCTGGGGCA
>CAXUIV010000316.1:1612-6108 GCA_964250875.1 uncultured bacterium | reverse complement strand
AGCCGTTGCTGTGAACACCTTGACTCGCCAACCCAACCGCCACGTCACCTACCTGTACCTGAGAGCCATCCAACAGCCTGCTTTTCTCTACAATTCCGACGCAAAATCCAGCTAAGTCATACTCGCCAGACTGATAAAACCCAGGCATCTCCGCCGTCTCTCCCCCCAGCAAAGCACATCCAGCCATCTGACAGCCCAAGCTGATTCCAGTCACAACCTGAGTTAACTGTTCTGAATTCAGCTGACCAGTTGCCAAATAATCTAAAAAAAACAGCGGTTCCGCCCCAGATGTCAGAACATCGTTTACAGACATTGCCACCAAATCAATCCCAACAGTGTGATGGCAGTCTAATTCTTGAGCGAGTTTCAGCTTCGTACCCACACCGTCTGTACCGGAAACTAGAACTGGTTCCCGATATCCAGACGGTAGTTGGAAGCAGCCACTGAAGCCGCCGAAGCCGCCTAATACCTCAGGCCGACGAGTTTGATGCACCAACTGGCGAATCTGCTGCACGAACGCTCGACCAGCCTCAACATCCACGCCAGCTTCTCGATAATCCATCCTAGAAATTGCCTGAGATGCAATCTGTAACTGTTGCAGGACGTATTCTATCAGTCATTAGGCAGTGACGCCTATGAATAATGACGAATGAGCGATCACTCTTGACCATTTTGTAAAGTTTAGTTAAGATTTCAATCGACTCGGAGCAACCTCTTCCTTAAGGTATAAACATCAGAATCTCTGACCCGGAGAGACATCCACTAGAAACGACCCGTCCAATTTTAGATAAATTCCTCAAAGATCCGGCAATACCCCGATCCCCAACTCAAAAGCTTCGTGATAATCTGTTGCAGTTCTGAATTTAAAAGTGAACACGAAACGAGTACGAGTTCATCTAGCTCTGGGGTTGCTGCTAAGCAATACTCCGAGCAGCTCAAGCTTGAATCGAAGAGTCCAGTAGGACTTACGCTCTTGAAGCTTCAAGCTTCGATCCTCCCTTGCCCTTAAGAAAGGGAATTCCCGATGCTACTTTTTAACGGGATTGGGCGATCTGAGTGCGTAAGTTCTGTCCAATTCACAACAGGCATAATGAATCAAAGACTTCTGTGGACCACTGCCGCTCTGCTAATCACTGCTTTAGGTACGCAGTTATCCAGTAGTGTAAAACCAGTTAAGGCAACAGAGCCTTCCAAGGCAGACAAACAGGTAACATCTACTCAACCAGAATCAACGGCTCAGCCAAGCGACGTCGTCAAAGTGGGCGAATACCAAGTAGCAACTAGGGCAGACACTTTAGTTGCTAAAGTCCAGACACACGAGCTAGGAGGGCGTCACGGTGCAACACTCTACGTGCATAACATTCCGGTTCTCACCTTTCTCGGTTCTAATTCCGTAGCAGCCAGTGGCACAAAAGTTGGGGTAGTTGGGGATGGAGACAATGAGGCTAACACTGAGGTTGGGCGAGCGACAGCAGTAGCAGCTAAGCTCAACCAACTGAGTCAGGAGCGGATCGATGCCAGCAAGATTACGGTCAATTGGGTGACTGAGGGCAATCCGCGATCCTCCAAATCCGCCTCTAACGCCCAGCCTCAAGGACACTACTTGATCAGGTTTCAAGATCAGGCACTAGCAGAAATCAACGCTCAGACTCAACTGCCAGACACAACAAACGATTTGGCAAAAGACGCACTACAGGCAACCAATCGTCTGCGCCGACTGCTGGGTAATGCGCCACCCTTAAATGAGATTTTTGGCCGACCAGTGGCGCTAAAGCTGCCAAAGTCAATTTCCTTGGGTCCAGTACGCATCAGCTTCAGTGGTTTTGCCTCCTGGTATGGTCCTGAATTCAGCGGCAATCAGAGTGCTAGTGGAGAGATTTTTAATCCGAACGATTTAACAGCAGCGCATCGCAGTTTACCGTTTGGCACTCGAGTGAAAGTGACCAATTTGATCACTGGTCGTTCTATCGTGGTGCGAATCAATGACCGTGGCCCATACATTCATGGTCGAATAATTGACCTCTCTACCGCCGCAGCTAGGCTGATAGGTCTGATGCAGCTTGGAGTAGCACCTGTCCATCTTGAAGTGCTGAGTCAAAAAGTGCTAAGTCAAAGAGGACCTTCCTCAAAGCGCCAAGCAACTGTCAGGTTAGCTCAGATGAAAAGCTAAACTAACGGAAGCAGCTCAGAAATTGGGAGATTTTGGTGCGCCTCTTTACAGCAGTGGCAGCGTTACGCTGCTACTTGGGTTTACGCCGAGCGATTGATCGGTTAGAGCAGGAGGACGCAAGTGATCGGGTACCTTACCCATCTCCTGCTGGCTTAGTCGGTTTGGTTCCCACAATGGGAGCCTTACATGATGGCCATTTAAGTTTGATTGAGCGGGCGCGACAAGAGAATACAACAGTCATTGTCACCATCTTTGTCAATCCTTTGCAGTTTGGTCCAACAGAGGATTACCAACACTACCCTCGAACATCAGATCGAGACCGGCAGTTATGTGAGCAGGCTGGAGTGGATGTGGTCTTCGCTCCAACTGTTCAGGAGATGGGAGTCGGGAGTTCTGATTCGGGAGTTCTGAGTTCGGAGTTGGATCTCAAAAACTCCGCACCCCGCACTCCGCACCCCGCACTCTTTACTCAGGTCGTTCCCCCCGCCGCTATGACCTCAAAGCTTTGTGGAAAAAGCAGGCCAGGGCATTTTCAAGGGGTTGCTACAATTGTGACGAAGCTTTTGAATCTGATCCAGCCTGATCGGGCCTACTTTGGACAAAAGGATGCCCAACAGCTGGCAATCATTCAGCGGCTTGTGACCGATCTGAATTTGCCAGTGGAGGTTGTTGGCTGTCCAACTGTGCGGGAAGCGTCGGGTCTGGCCTTCAGTTCCCGTAATCAGTATTTGACAGCGGAGCAAAAGGCCCAGGCGGCTGGACTGTATCGCAGCTTGCAGCAGGCTGAGAAACAGTTCCATGCAGGCGATCGCCACAGCAGCAGTCTAATCGAAGCAGTGAAAACAGAATTGGCTCATGTGCCGTCTGTACAGCCGGAGTATGTTGAATTGGTGCATCCCGCTACACTAGTTGCTTTGGAAGAAGTAGAGGAAGTTGGAATGCTTGCTATCGCTGCTCATGTCGGTGCTGTCCGCTTGATTGACAATGTCCTCCTGCGCAGTCGCCGACCCATTGTGGCGATTGATGGCCCAGCGGGGGCAGGAAAATCTACAGTAGCTCGTCAAGTAGCCCAGATACTGGGACTGCTTTACCTAAATTCTGGCGCAATGTACCGAGCATTAACATGGCTAGTGCTGCAATTAGAAATTCCGCTGGAGGATCAGTGCGCGATCGCCGAAGTCGCCAGTCAGTGCCAAATTCGGCTGACTGCCAGCGACGAGGTCCAATCTATGCGCGTTTGGATCAACGACCAAGAAGTGACTGGAGTCATTAACACATTAGAAGTGACGTCTAATGTCTCGGCGATCGCCGCTCAGCCCGCCGTCCGTCAGGCACTCTTGGAGCAACAGCAGCGCTGGGGCCAAAAGGGAGGCTTAGTTGCAGAAGGCCGCGACATCGGTACTAGAGTTTTCCCTGATGCCGAGCTGAAAATCTTCTTAACGGCCTCTGTGCAGGAGCGAGCGCGTCGCCGCCAGCAGGACTTTCAGCAGGGTCAGATCGAACTGACTTTGGCACAGTTGGAACGAGACATCGCCGAACGCGACTGGAAAGACAGCACCCGTGACGTGTCACCACTGCAAAAAGCAGCGGACGCAATTGAAATTTCCACAGATGGTCTGAGCGTTGCTGAAGTCACAGCTAGAATCGTTAGCTGCTACCACAAGCGTTTGACCGAGTAGTGATAGTATTGCTATCGATCCAGAACTGGTTGATACTAACCCTACAGGTACTGGAGCTTCTCATGAACGCTCTAAAACTGGAAAGCGCGCACCCAAGGACTAAATAAAGATGGCATTTGAACTTCCGGCTTTACCTTACAAATTTGATGCTCTAGAGCCATACATCGACGCTCAAACGATGCAGGTGCATCATGACCTGCACCATCAAGCCTACGTCAATAACCTAAACACAGCGTTAGGAAAATACTCAGATCTGCAATCAAAGAGCCTTGAAGAGTTAATCATTGGACTTGATAGTATCCCAGCAGACATTAAAGGCGCAGTACGTAACAACGGCGGTGGACATATCAACCACACGATGTTTTGGGAGATCATGGGATCCAACGCCGGTGGTGAACCGACTGGCCCAATCGCTGACGTTATCAAGGATAACTTCGGCGACTTTGAAACCTTCAAGCAGCGGTTCAATGATGCTGGTACCAAACAGTTTGGCAGTGGCTGGGTGTGGCTTGTTCTCACCAACGACGGCAAGTTTGAGATTACAAGTACACCCAACCAAGACAGTCCAATGACATCTGGCGGATTTCCTATCATGGGAAATGATGTTTGGGAACATGCCTACTACCTCAAGTACCAGAACAAACGCC
>CAXUIV010000316.1:0-1467 GCA_964250875.1 uncultured bacterium | reverse complement strand
GGCGAAAGGGGAAGGGGGGAAAGAGGCAAAAGGGAAAGGCGAAAGGCGAAAGGGAAACCCCGTAAATTCAGAGGCTTGAAAAAAAGGACGTCTTGTACCTTGTCCCAGGCAATATGGTTTAATTCCTCTTTCTCTATAGACAAATTTAGAGGCTTGAAACCGTGTTACACTCTGTACCTCTTTCACCCTTCGCCCTTTCACCTTTCGCCCTTCCCCTTCCGCCTTTCCCCTTTGGTTCAAGCTCATGCCTAAATCCAAGAAGACTGCGAACGAAATCAATCTGAGCGATCCACAATATTACTTCAATCGGGAGTTGAGCTGGTTAGAGTTTAATAGCCGAGTGCTGCACGAAGCCTGCGATCCGCGCACTCCACTCTTGGAACGCCTCAAGTTTTTAGCGATCTTCAGTTCTAATCTTGATGAGTTCTTCATGGTGCGCGTTGCCGCCCTAAAGCAGCAGGTAGAAGCGAACGTAAGTCAGTTAAGCCCAGACGGTCGTATAGCCCAAGACCAACTAGAGGCAATTAGCCAGCGACTCCGTCCCCTGGTCGCACAGCAGCACCGGCAGTTTGAGCAAGTCATCAAACCCCAACTGGCGCGAGAGGGCATCCACATCCTTCAGT
Source organism: uncultured bacterium (assembly GCA_964250875.1). Taxonomy (GTDB): domain Bacteria; phylum Cyanobacteriota; class Cyanobacteriia; order Cyanobacteriales; family Chroococcidiopsidaceae; genus CAXUIV01. The sequence continues at coordinate 844 of CAXUIV010000316.1, read as the reverse complement.
ACATGGATCTGAACCAGGAACAGCGGACTTACCTACAGCGCTATTTCAATAAAGAGATCTTTCCAGTCCTGACGCCACTGGCAGTTGACCCCAGCCATCCATTTCCCTACATCTCCAACCTCAGCTTAAATTTGGCAGTCGTCGTTCAGAACCCTGAGACGAAAGAAGAACTCTTTGCCCGCGTCAAGGTGCCCAAGGTGCTACCCCGGTTTGTGCCTCTACCAGAGGAATTGAGAGTTCAGCACAAAGGACAATCTGCTAGCTGGACTGGCGTAACTTTAGAACAGGCGATCGCTCATAACCTGGAGTTGCTGTTTCCCGGAATGAACATCCAAGAATACCACCCGTTCCGAATTACTCGTGACGCTAGTTTGGAACTGGAAGAGGATGAAGCCGATGACCTCCTGCTGGCAATTGAGCAGGAACTCCGCAAACGTCGCGTGGGCAGTTCAGCCGTCCGGTTGGAACTGCAAGCCCTAACTCCCGCCTCAGTGAGAGAAAGACTGTTGCGCGAACTGGATTTAAAAGAAATTGATGCTTATGAAGTGGAAGGGTGGCTGAGTCTCGGAGATCTGATGTCTTTTATGGCATTGCCACTCCCGGAGCTGAAAGAGCCAGAATGGAAACCTGTAGTGCCGTCTCGCCTGCAAAGAATCGCCTTGGCAGCTGGTTCGGATGTCGTAGAAGCGGAGGAAGGAAAAGATTTCTTCACCGTCATTCGCGAACGGGATTTGCTTGTACATCATCCCTACCAGTCTTTTTCCGCCACCGTGCTGCGCTTTATCACCTATGCTGCCCACGATCCAGATGTGCTGACAATCAAGATGACTCTCTACCGCACCTC
>CAXUIV010000315.1:0-6122 GCA_964250875.1 uncultured bacterium | reverse complement strand
CTGGGTTATGCCTTTCCCTCCCACGGTGGACCTGTGCCCAAAAAAGATGTTCCTCCCACCGAACGCTCAACTATTCTCCAACTCACTCGCCGAGCCACAAGTCAGGGCTTACCCCAGGAATTAGTCCTCCATCCGGGACTTGATATCTTGGTGCTGCGTGCTGATCCTTTACCGCTTTGGGGAGCAGTGTGGACGATGAAACGTATGCCCCGGATAGAAGATGCTAACCAAAAAGTCCTCAGCGTTTTCGTGGTGCTGGGGAATTTGGTTGTAGGAGCATGGACCTTCTACATAGCCTTACAGCTTCAGTGGGGGGTACAGCGACTTCAGCAAAGTATCAAGGCGATGGAAGAGGATAAGTCAGAGCAGATTCCACCCCTCCCCGCAGAGATGGGACTGTTGGGAGAAGCCATTAATACCATGCAATCTCGCCGTCAGGATTTAGAACAGAGATTGCATAGGGTAGAACGCCTCGCCTCTTTAGGACAATTAGTGGCAGGGGTAGCGCATGAAGTCCGTAACCCTTTGGCTAGTATGCGTCTCAACTTGCAGTATACTCATCGGCAACTGCAAAAACAGGGTATTACCACGCTACCGATTGACAGCTTGGTGGAACAGGTAGATCGTTTAGAGCATCTGGTGCAGCGGCTGTTGTATTTTGACCAAAATCAGCAGCAGGAGGACTTGGCGATCGCCTCGCTTGAGGTGCTGGCGGAGGAATCAGTTTCACTGCTGCGGCTGAAAGCTGAGGAACAGGGGGTAACGCTCATCTATTCCCCTCCTGCCGCACCTTTACCCCAGATACCGCTACGCCGTCGGGAATTAGGACAAGTGCTGGTTAACTTAATTCTTAATGCCGTTCAAGCCAGTTCTGAGGGAGGCCAAGTCGAGGTGGGGGTGAATCAGAAACCGGACTATGTGACTGCCTGGGTAGCAGATCGAGGGCAGGGATTGCCACCAGAAGACCAAGAACGAATTTTCGACCCTTTTTATTCTACAAAACCAGAGGGTACGGGGTTGGGGCTAGCGATTAGCCATGAGATTGTCACTCGGCATGGTGGACATATCGGCCTAGAATCTCAACCGGGCTGCACCTGTTTTACGGTTTACTTACCTACCAGTCTGCATCAAACTGATCGATCAAATGGCTAAGATTCTGATTATTGATGACGAAAAAGCCTTGCGTCAGGCGATGGCGCAGATCTTAAAAGATGAGGGATACTCCATCCTGGAAGCTGGAGATGGAGAGCAGGGACTGAAGATGATTCAAGCGGCTGGGACTGCCCGTCCTGACTTGGTCTTTCTAGACCTGAAAATGCCCAAGACTCAAGGCACGGCTGTTCTCAAAGCTTTAGGGAAAACTTTGTTTGAACTACCTGTCATTGTCATGACAGCTTACGGCACCAGCCGCACGGCAATTGAAGCGATGCAGTTAGGAGCTTATGATTACTTGACCAAACCTTTCGACCTGGAGGATCTGGTTAACCTGACTCAAAAAGCTTTAGCCCATCATCAAGCATCAGCTTGTCAGATCGTTGAGGCAACTCCCCAATCGATAGGGCCAGAAGAACTGCTGGGGCGATCGCCTGCGATGGCAGAAGTGTTTAAACTGATCGGACGAGTCGCCCAAGGCAATACTACCGTTTTAATTGTAGGAGAATCTGGCACGGGCAAAGAACTAGTTGCTTCTACGATCCATGCGGCTAGTCCCCGCAGTCGCGGACCACTGGTGAAGGTCAACTGTGCTGCCCTGCCAGAGCATTTGCTGGAAGCCGAGTTATTCGGTCACGAAAAAGGAGCCTTCACTGGTGCTAATCACCTGCGCATTGGTCGCTTTGAGCAGGCTAACGGCGGCACAATTTTCTTGGATGAAGTGGGAGAGTTAAGCCAGACAATTCAGGGAAAACTGCTGCGGGTTTTGCAGGATCGCTCGTTTGAGCGGTTGGGCAGTAACCAAACGAAAACAGTAGATGTCCGCGTTTTAGCTGCTACCAATCGGAATCTAGAGCAGATGGTCCGCCTCAATCAGTTTCGGGAAGACCTCTACTACCGCTTTAACGTCGTGCGGATCGAGCTACCTCCTTTACGTGATCGCCCCGAAGACTTGGAGCAACTGATTCAACATTTTCTCAGTTCCATTGCTATGCGCCGCGATCTTAAAAGCCTAGCGATGACTGAAGCTGCTTTGGAAAAGCTGAGAGTTCATGCTTGGCCTGGAAATGTGCGGGAGTTGCAAAATACTTTAGAACGGGCCGCTGTCCACTCTGGAGGAAGAACAATCCTGCCAGAACACATTATGTTTAACCAGGAGACACAGCCGGATTTGCAATTAGGTCCGGCGATCGCTCAATTAGAACAAAACCTGATCCGTCGCGCCTTGACTCTCTACCCAGATGAGCCACACACAGCGTTAGGGCTAGACGCTAAAACCTTTGAGTCTAAAAAGCAACAATGGAATCTCTCAATCTAGAAACACGTCTAGAGACTCATACAGTCTACCCAACCCTACAGCATTTGGTTCGCTTCTTGCCGTGGGACCATAAACGGGTTGTCAGCTATCTCCAAGACGAGGCTAAGCACAATCCGTTTTTAGTGTCTAGTTCAATTGCTCAGCCGGGGAGACGCGAAGCTCTATTAGAGGATGTTCTACCCAGTTGGTATGAGCCATCAGTACAGGGACCGAGTCTTCAGGAGCATTTGTATGGACAGATATCAGCGCTTTCATCACCGTCAAGACAACGCGAGGCTTTAGTCTATTTGGCTCAGTGGCTCTCAAGCTCTGGTTATCTAGAAGAGACCCCTGAGACATGGGCTACTGGCAGTGTTTGGAGTTCAGGGGAATTAGAGGCTGTGGTGCCTATCCTTCAAAGTTTCGATCCTCCTGGAATCGGTGCCCGTTCGCTCCGAGAATGTCTGCTGTTGCAGCTCAAAGACCAGCATCAAAGTTTAGCTACCTTACTGGTACGGGACTATTTAGAAGAGTTGGCGGCTTGTACTGGTGGTTCTAATGAGGCACAGAGTTGTGAAGTGCTGCGACAAAAGCTGCACGAACACACTCAAATTCCGTTCACAACATTAGAGATAGAAACTGCAATTCGTCAAATTCAAGAGTTAGAACCCCGACCTGCTAGAAATTTTGGGCATAGTGAGGCTTCCGTTGTAACTCCAGATTTAAGAGCAGAGCCTCAAGCCCTTGGACGTTGGCAAGTTTCCTTGACTTATGAGGTCGAGCAGCGGTTTTGTCTCAACTCCGAGGCGATGGAGCTTTTACAGAACAAGCGATCGCGAGATACACAACAACTGGAAGCACTGTTACAAAGAGCCAGAAACTTACTGACTGCCTTGGAACAGTGGCAGGAAAATATTCTCAAAGTCGGTCAATTTCTGGTTGAACGCCAGCAAGCTTTTTTGAGTAGTCGAGATCGATTAGACTTGGTGCCAACTCCTCAGCAACTGGTCGCTCAAGGCGTGGGACTAAGTAACGCCACAGTGAGCCGGGTTGTCCGGGGACGTCATCTGTTAATCTGCGATCAAAAGATGACAATTCCGTTGAGTGCCCTTTGTGTTTCTGTGCGGGTAGGGGGACGGACCCCCCAGCAGGTACAGCAACTGCTAACGCAATTGATTCAGGAAGAATCGCCAACTGCTCCTCATAGCGATGAACAGTTAGCTCAGTTGCTGAAGGTTCGCTTTGGTCTATCTATCGCTCGTAGAACAGTAACGAAGTACCGCAAATTAGCAGGTTTAGAGCCATCTCATAAGCGAAACAGAGAGCGTAGAGACGTCGCCATAATTCCAACCAGGAAAAAGATGCGTTTGCGCGTCAGAAATTGACCTTGGAAGAAATTGGGAATATGTTTAGAACAACCTCCCCGCAAGGCTTGATATGACTTCGTTTCTTCTATGGCTCAAGGCAGATTTGAACTGCCGATCTTGGGCTATGAGTCCCCATGTCAATTGCATATAATCCTTACAGCGTAAATAATCGTCCAGCGACTTTTCACTGTGAAGGATTCACGGGTGATGAGCCAGGTTTAATCAAGTTTGCTCTAAGACAAGTGCGTCCTGGGATGAGTGGCGCGCCTCTGCTGAACCAGCGAACCGGGAAAGTCTGCGGCATCGTCAAGTTCACGTGAGATCGCTCCATCGATCTAGGTGGTGAAATGTGCCCGCTAGTCCTTATAGACGAGGGACTTGGTCTAGTGTGAGTATATAAGCCTTCTAGGTAAATTCCGTATATAAGTTCTGGCTAAATGTATAACATTCGTAGTCTCACTGTTATAATGAATAGTTAAGGGTGTCTACGATGAAGCGAACATCTCGTGTGCTACTTTATGTACTTTAGACGGATAGTCACCCAATACTGAATATATGAATGACTCTTAACTTAGCGAGCTGGTCGATGCAACCGGCATGGGAATTTGGTCAGTGCAGAATCTCATTTTTGCTGGACGCAACCTCCCTGACGGCTTAGTTAACTGTGTTTGTGTGAACGTCAAGTAATCTTTCACATACAGCCTTGAAAGCAGCTGCGATGCCTAGGCGATCGCGGTCAAACTTCGCTGCGCAGCAGCTAATCTTTATGTGCTTATAAATACACACCTGGAAATCTCTCTAGGCGGTAATTAAACATGTTGCCATCTATATTTGATACTTGCATTCCAAGAGATGAAATTCTCTCTGGAGAACTATCCTTAGAGCTATTTGCGGCCAAACTGCGACTGGTTGTGGATGGTAATGCTCCAAAGGTCTATCAAGACCCCACAATCTTCTTTGCCAATACCTTTCCGACAGATGGCTTGAAGACATTGATTTCAGAAGTCTTTGGGCGGTTAGTCGGAGCTACTGTTGGTTCTCCGATTATTCGCTTAGAGACAAGCTTTGGGGGTGGAAAGACTCACGATGAGATTGCGCTGTGGCATATTGCTAAGCACGGACGGCAGATTGAAGGACTGGAACGGTTTACGAACGATCTCAGCTCGATCCCAGATCGTCCGATTCAAGTCGCAGCGATCGCCTGTCAGGATCTCGACCCTGTAAACGGTGTCTACCACTCAGAAACTGGCATCACCACTTACACTCTTTGGGGTGAGATTGCTTATCAGATTGGCGGCATAGATGGGTACGGCTTGCTGCGCGGGTCTGATGAGAAGAGAGTCAGTCCTGGCACTGTCGTGTTGGAACGATTGAGTCAGGGGAAGCCCACGCTGATTATCCTAGACGAGATTGCTCGACATCTGCGAGCGGCGAAAGCCACGATTGTCGGCAACAGTAACTTGGCACAGCAGGTGGTGGCATTTCTGTTCTCGTTGATGGATTTGGCGGCGGCAAGTCAGAACCTGGTGTTTGTCTACACTCTAGCCTCATCGTCAGACAGTTTTGGCGAAGAGACGACGGACATTCGAGAGGCGATTCAGACTTCAGCTCGGCAAGAGCGCGTTCTCAGTCCCAGTACGGATATTGAAATTTATAACATTGTCAAGCAACGGCTATTTAGGAGCGTTGATGCCAGAGCGGCAGAAAATGCCGCTAAAGAGTATGTCAATGCCTATAAAGCCAGTCGGATCGCGTTACCGGATGGCTGCAAGGATGCTCGTTACGCTCAGGTGATTCAGTCAAGTTACCCGTTTCATCCAGAACTGTTCAACCTGCTGACCAAGAAAATTGCCTCTATTCCCAATTTCCAACGCACCAGAGGAGCTTTGCGGTTGTTTGCACTGCTAGCCCGTCAACTTTGGAAAGACACGACAGCCTGGATACCTTTGATTCATCCGCATCACTTGCCGGTTGGAGTCGATGAGGAAGTGACGAGCGATTTGACCTCGCGATTAGAGCGTCCCTTGATGCGCTTACCCATCCAAGCAGACATCTACAACCCAGATGGGAGAGAGGCTCACGCTCAGTTGCAGGACCAAGATTGGTTGGCAGCCGGAAAGCCACGGTTTTCCACTTGGGTGGGACGCACCATCTTCCTGCATTCAATCAATCAGGGGATTGCAGCCGGGATTCGGCGACCTGAGTTGAACTTATCGCTGCTGACGCCAGGGCTGGAAATTGGTTTTGTGGGTACTGCGTTAGAACGGCTGAGTGCTGTCGCTTGGTATCTGGACAATGACCCGATT
>CAXUIV010000314.1:0-6126 GCA_964250875.1 uncultured bacterium | reverse complement strand
GGTGGGGTGAGTTCTGCTAGTAGATATTTGCCGCGACGGTGCCACTGGGCGATCGCCTTTCCCTGTAAACCAGCTATAAATTCTGCTACAGAAAGCGGGTGGGCGACGGTGCGATTAAGCAACACATCCCCACCCATAATTTCTTGACTTAGGGTAACTTGATTTAAACCCCGCCGGACTGTTTCAACCTCAGGCAGTTCAGGCACGTTAACGCTTTTCAGTTCCCTGATTGCCGCCGCCTTCTACCAGAGGATCGCCACTTCCAGATTCTGGAGTAGCGGTACCCTTGGCCGCGTTTTTCTCAGCAGGCCCAGTTTTGCGAATACCAGGCTCGACGGGGGTTTGGTACCCACCGGGAGCGGCTGCGGCTGTAGCCTTTTTCTTCGCCGTCGGTTTGGCAATCTCGATCACTTCTTCCATGCCAAAGTTGTTAGTGTTAACACCAGCGTAATTCACTTTCTCAAAGCGGACAATCACTGGGTATTTGATGCCGCTTTGGTCTAGAGAAGCAACAGTTCCGACATCTTGAAACCAGTAGGATTCTTTCCGGAGAATTCGCACTTTGGAGCCACGTTCAACCATGAGTATCTTCCCTTATATTTATCAATTGCCAAATACGGCTAATAAACCTCAGCGTACTACTCCATTGCGATCTACTGTGCTGTCTAGCCTTTAAGTTTTGTTGCTACTCAATCCAGCGCTGTCTGGACCCACCTCAATTCTCGATTGGTAGAACACTAGGGGTGGGCAGGGCACAGCAGTTAACGTCATTTAGACAGACCTTGCCCCATAGCAAAGCCCAGCGGACAAGAGCTACCCGGTTATAAGTTGCCGTCTTCGTCAAAATGTTACTGATGTGGTTGTCAACAGTACGCTTGCTAATTTCCAGGCTTTTGGCTATTTTCTGGTTGGTCAGACCAGCGGCAACTAGTTCGATGATTTGCAGTTCTCGCTCTGAGAGGGATACAGGGGTCTGAGACTCAACACCAGCCATGATTTATTTTATCCTTAGTAAATCTACTTAGTCTCCTTCCTCAATTCTAGAAGATTCTTTGATACTCAGGCTTTGAGGTTTTAGCTACTTTAGCTCTAGTTATGATGACTATGGTGCTGTCAAAACCTGCCATAGTCTATTTGATGTATAAAATATGCATAACTCCAGTATGCCCAGTCCCCGTGTCCTCTGCCTTGGTGAAATTTTGCTTGACCTTTTAGCCGATCAAGTTGGCCGGTCGCTTGAGGGAGTTGAAACCTGGACACCATATCCGGGAGGGGCACCAGCTAATGTGGCTTGTGCGCTAGCAAAGCTAGGTACACCGTCTGGGTTTATCGGCTGTGTCGGTGAGGATCGGCCAGGAGACGAATTGATACAGCTATTAACAGCAGAGGGTGTAGATACGTCCGGAGTGCAGCGCCATCCTACAGCCCCTACAAGGCAAGTGTATGTTGTACGTGAAAATTCGGGCGAACGTCACTTTGCCGGATTCGGCGATCGCGATACGAGAGAATTTGCCGATACGCATCTCCAAGCAGCCGACCTACCAATTCAGATGTTTGAAACAGCAGATTTTCTGGTTCTGGGAACCCTAGAGCTAGCCTACCCCGACACTCGCGACAGCATAACTCGTGCCCTTCAGCTTGCAGAACAGTACAACATCAAGGTTTTAATTGATGTAAACTGGCGACCAGTCTTCTGGCCTGACCCAGACACTGCCCGCGAAACCATTCAGAAACTGTTTCAGTACGTAGATTTCGTCAAACTCTCTGACGAAGAGGCTGAGTGGCTATTCGGCACCACAGATCCGGGAGTCATCACTCACCGACTTCAATCAGTCGAGGGAGTGCTAGTAACAGCCAGTGAACGCGGCTGCGCCTACTGCTTGGGTGGAAACGAAGGCAAATTGCCTGCTTTCTCCGTTTCAGCCATAGACGCCACTGGCGCTGGAGATGGTTTTGTGGCTGGGTTCGTCCATCAGGTAAATAGATTGGGTATTAAAAGCCTTGCCGATCCAGAAACTGCTAAGAAAGCTCTGACCTATGCCTGTGCGGTAGGGGCAATGACAACTTTGAAGCCCGGTGCGATCGCCGCCCAACCGACTGCTGCTGAAGTAGAGGAATTTCTCAAGCTACGTCCAGCACCGTAAGCAAACAGTAGCAAATAAGACAATCCAATTTTGGGATAATGCGTAAGATGGTGCGTCTACTAGTTCACCACAAAGATTGAGATTGCCAAAGTTTTGCAAGGAGTTTTAACGGTGGCACCGGAAATTACTGATAAACTTTTGTTCGCTAAAAAAGAAAAAGGAATGAGCTTCGCTGACCTAGGAGAGGTCATTGGGCGTGACGAAGTTTGGGTTGCAGCCCTCATCTACCGTCAAGCCAGTGCTTCAGCCGATGAAGCCAGTAAGCTAGTATCGGCACTCGGTTTGAGTTCTGAGATTTCTGAAGCTCTGTCAGAATACCCTGTTAAAGGACTTGGTCCTGTTGTCCCAACTGACCCGTTAGTTTATCGGTTCTACGAGATCATGCAGGTATACGGCATGCCGATGAAAGCAGTGATTCACGAAAAATTTGGTGACGGGATCATGAGTGCCATTGATTTCACCCTGAATATAGACAAAGAGGAAGACCCCAAAGGCGATCGCGTCAAAGTCACCATGTCTGGCAAGTTTCTACCCTATAAAAAATGGTAGGCCGAGGCTAGTTAATCCAACTTCGATAGGTGTAGAGACGTTGCATGCAACGTCTCTACGTTCGCTTCTAAATTCCCAAACTGGCTCTAATCTTCTGGACAATGACCTCTGGCGGTTCGGAGTCATCCATCTGAAGCGCCTCAGTGGGTTCCTCCAAAATATCGAGCTGGCTTTTTAGCATGTTTACCTTCATAAAGTGGTTAGGTCGCTGTAGCAATCGCTGCTGTAACAACTCAAAAGAACCCTTGAGGTAAACAAGCCGCATGCGCTCTTGATCCCGCAGAACTGTTTGCCGGTAAGCCGCCTTCAGTAACGAAGCCGCCAGGACTACATTTTGATTCGCCTGCAACCACTGGTCAACGGCCTGCTGCATTGCTTGCAGCCAAGGAGCGCGATCTTCATCATCCAGAGGTATACCGTGGCTCATCTTGTCAATATTTGCCTTCGGATGAAAATCGTCGCCGTCGCTGAACTCCCAGTTGAGGGATTTTGCCAGCAACTGACCAACTGTCGTTTTGCCAGAGCCAGAGGCACCCATGGTGATAATGATCATCGTGTTGCTTGCTGAGAGCCTAGCTCAAGAACTCGCGGGGGTCGGTTACATATCCAGTCAGTGCAGAAGCAGCTGCTGTGTAGGGTGATGCAAGATAGATTTGAGCCGTTTTCTCACCCATCCGTCCAGGGAAGTTGCGGTTGGTCGTAGAAACGCAAATCTCCGGTGTATTCATGCGGCCAAACGTATCTTTAGGACCACCCAGGCAAGCCGCACAGGACGGGGCAGCTGGTTCAATACAGCCTGCTGCAAGGAAAATCTCTGACAGCGTTTGCCCATCATACTTTTGGGTGAACATGTCTTCGTAGACCTTTTGAGTCGCTGGTACCAAATAGGTTGGTACCTGGACTTTGTGCCCTTTCAAAATCCGGGCGGCATTCATAAAGTCAGATGTTTTACCGCCAGTGCAGGAACCAATGTAAACGCGGTCAATTTTAACATCGCGGCATTCACGGGCCAAAGCGCGATTATCTGGGGAGTGGGGCTTAGCTACCACTGGCTCTAGCTGTGAGACATCGTAGCGGCGATCGCTGTAGAACTGAGCATCGGCATCTGTATATACAGGCTCAAATGGCTTTTCGGTACGATCACGGACATATTTAAAAGTCGTTTCATCTGGAGCGATCGTGCCATTTTTGCCACCAGCCTCAATTGCCATGTTGCAAAGCGTCATCCGCTCTTCCATTGTCATCCCCTCCACCGCTTCCCCAGCAAATTCCAGCGTGCGGTAGGTTGCTCCAGCAACGCTGATATCGCCAATGATTTGCAGGATCAGGTCTTTTGCCAGCAGGTAATCTGGCATCTCGCCATCTAGAACAAACCGCATGGTAGCCGGAACTTTGATCAGTAGCTTGCCAGTCCCCATAATAAAACCGGCGTCGGTGTTACCAATGCCAGTGGCGAACTGACCAAAAGCACCAGCATTACAAGTGTGTGAGTCGGTGCCAAATAGGACTTCTCCAGGACGGGTATGACCTTCTTGGGCTAGAGCAATGTGGCACACACCCTTGTAATCTGGGTTAGCTTTAAAGTCGGAGCGATCGGTAATGTCGTAAAAGTATTTGATGTTTTGTTCTTTGGCAAAGTCGCGCAGAATATCAACGTTGCGGTTAGCGCGTTCGTCAGCGGTGAAGATGTAGTGGTCTGGAATCAGGACAATCTTTTCGGGGTCCCAAACTTTGGCATCTGCCCCAAACTCGCGTTTGAACACGCCAATTGTTCCAGGTCCACAGACATCGTGAGTCATTAATAAATCGACGTTGACCCAGATATTTTCCCCCGGTTGAACGACAGGCCGACCGGCAGCTCTAGCCAAAATCTTTTCAGTGAGCGTCATGCCCATAGCGATCGCACTCCTTTTCTTCAGACAGCTATAAAACCTATGCTAAGTCTTTTGCGCAGAAGATGAGGTTTTTAAGGGGTACAATCATAGCTTGTGCCATTTGTGCAAGGTTCCATGTCCCCCACTGCATCTGATCCCTTCTCCGCCGAAGAAATTGCCGCTGAAGGTTTAAAGCCTGAAGAGTACGAAGAAATTGTCCGTCGGTTAGGGCGTCATCCCAACAAAGCTGAACTGGGAATGTTTGGGGTGATGTGGTCAGAGCATTGCTGCTACAAAAACTCGCGTCCTTTGCTAAAGCAATTTCCGACCACAGGCGATCGCATTCTCGTTGGTCCTGGAGAAAATGCTGGAGTCGTAGATTTGGGAGACGGGTTACGCTTGGCTTTTAAGATCGAGTCTCACAACCATCCTTCAGCCATTGAACCCTTTCAAGGAGCGGCTACGGGAGTGGGAGGGATTCTACGAGATATTTTCACTATGGGAGCGCGTCCCATTGCTCTATTGAATTCCCTGCGCTTTGGTTCTCTAGAAGATGCCCGGACGCGACGGTTATTCAGTGGCGTAGTGTCAGGAATTGCTCACTACGGGAACTGTGTCGGAGTACCCACAGTCGGCGGTGAAGTCTACTTCGATCCAGCCTACTCTGATAACCCCTTGGTGAATGTCATGGCGCTGGGGTTGATGGAAACTGAGGAGATTGTGAAGTCTGGAGCCTCTGGTTTGGGCAATCCAGTCCTATATGTGGGTTCCACGACTGGACGTGACGGTATGGGCGGGGCGAGTTTTGCCAGTGCGGAATTGAGCGACCAGTCAGAGGCAGATCGTCCAGCTGTGCAGGTAGGCGATCCCTTTTTAGAGAAGTCTTTGATCGAGGCTTGTCTGGAGGCGTTTAAAACTGGTGCAGTCGTGGCAGCCCAGGATATGGGTGCAGCTGGCATTACTTGCTCCACATCTGAAATGGCTGCTAAAGGTGGTGTGGGCATTGAGCTGGATTTAGACAAAATTCCCGTGCGAGAGACTGGGATGGTAGCTTATGAATACCTGCTGTCTGAATCTCAAGAGCGGATGCTGTTCGTCGCTCACAAAGGCCGGGAACAGGAGCTGATTGCAATTTTCCACCGCTGGGGACTGCATGCAGTGGTAGCTGGAACCGTCATTGCAGAACCGATCGTGCGGATTTTATTTCAAGGTCAAGTGGCAGCCGAAATTCCGGCTGAAGCCTTGGCCGAAAATACGCCACTCTACGATCGGGAAGTGCTAACTGAACCACCAGGCTACATTCGTCAAGCTTGGCAGTGGACTCCCGATCTCCTGCCGCCCTGCACGCCAACCGGCATTGAAATCAAAGGTCATCTTCACACCTGGAACGACATTCTGCTAACTCTATTAGATACTCCCACCATCGCTTCTAAGCGCTGGGTGTATCGTCAGTACGACCATCAAGTCCAGAACAATACAGTCATTCTCCCTGGTGGTGCAGATGCAGCCGTCATCCGCTTGCGTCCAGTCGAGGAAGCTCGGAGTTCGGAGTTCGGAGT
>CAXUIV010000313.1:2175-6128 GCA_964250875.1 uncultured bacterium | reverse complement strand
AGATCCAGGAACCACCGCGTATCAGCCGGTTTTGATTCTCATTCTTAAGAATCCAAGCACTTCCATCAGTGGGTGCATCGTTGTAGTTTTCATGCCAGTAGTCTGCACACCACTCCCACACATTCCCATGCATATCATACAGTCCAAAGGCATTGGCAACTTTAAAACTTCCTACGGGAGTTGTTTTTTGACGATACACTCCTTTAGGGCCGTCACCATAAGCACCTTTGTATAGTTTGCCTTCATAAGTCCAATCGGTCGCGCGATAATTTGCGAGATCGGTAGTTATTGTCTCCCCAAAATGAAACGGGGTTACGGTGCCAGCACGGCAAGCATATTCCCACTCAGCCTCACTGGGCAGTCGATATTCATAGCCTGCCTTTCCAGACAGTCTGGCACAAAACTCCACTGCATCGAACCAGGATATTTGTTCTACGGGAAGATTGGCTCCTTTGAATTCGGATGGATCGGTGGTAAGGTCACGACTAACTTTGGGGAGAGCTGCAACTGCTTTCCACTGTGCCTGAGTAACCTGATATTTACCCATTAGAAAAGGTTTAACTGTAACCTGATGCTGTGGTCCTTCCGTATCGATTCGATCTACTTCACCACTGGGCGATCCCATTTGGAAAGTTCCACCAGGAATAGCAACCATTTCTAGCCCAGTTGAGTCTCCAATAGTTTCGCTGAAGGACTGAGCTTTACCCTGTTGTCGTTTCGTTTCTCGACCCTTAGCATCCACCTTTACAACGGTGAATTCAAATGAATTTAATTTAGGAATTTGTGTAGGTGAAGGAGTTGAGGTCGGTGAAGGAGTTGGTGTAGGCGAGGGCGTTGATGTGGATACAGGAGTTGATGTGGATACAAGAGTTGAGGTCGGTGAAGGATAGAGAATAACTCGTCCCAGCAGTGTAGCTCCAACCCCAGCACCTGTGAACCCAGCTATTTGAATGAAACGACGCCGGGTGAGATTATTCGGCAGAAAAGTCTGCACTCTGGTGCTTGTTCCCCGACTGGAAGGCTGTGTGACTCCAGGATTCGGAGAGGAACTCTGCTGATCGCGCTCAGTCGCTCTAGGAGTGGGTTCAGGCTGATGGGGAAGCCTGCGAATCCCGGCGATCGCATCAAAATCTGCTGGAGACACCGTCAGCACCCGAATCCAGAATTGCTCTGCCAATTCAAACTCTCTATTGGCTTCTGCCTTAAATGCCTCCATCTTCAAAGTTTCGGCATCTCTCACAGTCGCTTGTCGAGGTAACAAGATGAGATAGTACTTTGCGGCAGGCTCCACAACAGTATAGGGCGTCTGACGGGGCTTGTTGTAACGTTGGTTGAGTTCAGGAACACGAGAGCGCAGGTGCTGTTCCAATCGCTCGACTGTAGCACAGTTGCCCTCACCTTGAATTCGCAACCCTTGCAGTAGGCTGTAGGTAAATGCCCCATGCTGGAGTTGTTCGATCTCGTAAGAAGACTCACGTGGGCTACAGGCAGAAATCGTGACAATCCCCTGCTGAACCTCAGTCCCAATCCCCAATCCATCCCTGCGTCCCACATCACTGCGGCAGGCATCCAAGAACACGATGACATTATCTGCCCCACAGCGACGCAGGCGTTCAGCGATGTAGTGTAAAGGAATGGCAGTCCTCTCTACATCACCAGGGTCGGCATCAATTGGCATCAGGTAGTCTCGGTCTTCATAGCGGACTCCATGCCCAGCAAAGAAAAACCAGAAATTGTCGCCAGCTTTTAGAAAAGGCTGTTCAAACCGGACTCGGAAAAAGCGTCTAAGCGTGGCGTAGGTAGGAGTAGAGTCTATGGGAGATCCGTAATCTTGAGCGATCGCCGGAGAATCGTCAGAAAAGTGGTAGACCTGCTCGAAGTTAACTTCATTGCTAAAATAGTCCCGCAGGGCTTCGGCATCTCGCTTGGCATACTGAAGCCCTTGCAGATTGCGATACTGGTTGATCCCAACCGTTATTGCCCAGTTCTGAGCCATATTAAAGTGGGGAGTGGAGTTGTTGAGTTGGTGTGGATGGCAAAGGCTTTCGCTTAAACTTCAGGGTAATTCCTCCTTTACCACCCATTTTGCCGCCACTGCCAAGCAAACTTACTTGCCCTTCGCCGTTGACTTCTACCGTTAACTCCACCTCATCTAGTTCCATACCCGGTCGCTGATGTGCTTCGGCTTGGTCGAACACTTGGGTAACAACCTGTAGTAATCCCATCATCTGCTGCTTTAAGGTCTCCACTGGAATGGGAACTCGCTGTCTGACAACCGTGGCAACTCGTTCTCCGACAGCACCAAAGCCTCCACCCCTATCTACCCCACCCCGTTGTCCATCCGAGACAATAGTCTCTTCAATTGCCTCGTCGGTCACAATCCAGACTGTTGACTGCTCTAACATCAGTTCCAGGACTCCAAATCTTTTCTCATATCATCGCAGTGCATCATTCGGTTAGCAATATCGCTGACGGCGATCACGGTACCCTCGACATTACCAGGGTCGGCATCCATCGGTATCAGATAATCCCGATCCTTGTGGCGCTTGCCTTGTCCATGTCACTTGAGTAGAAGTACTCAGTGCCCTCTCGTTGGTAAAGGGAAGGGAGTTCAACTTCCAATAATGTCTCAGGTAGCTTGAGGAAAGTAGCGGGATAATTAAGACACAAAGAAAGTTGTCGAAGATTGCTTACTCAGGACTGACATGGAGACAATCAAGCTGCGGTCGCATATTGGAACAGATGGTTTGTTGCAGATCCAGATACCTGCTTTTAAAGAGACTCTAGTTGAGGTAGTGGTGGTTGTACAGCCGCTACCTAATGATGATGTTGCATCACCAAAAACAAATGAACCGCGTGATAACGCCTGGGGAAAGCCCACAACTCCAAAATCGATTCAATCAGCGAGCGTAGAAATGCAGCAGCTGCGGCAAGAAATAGCGATCAATAAGATATCACTCCGCGAAATGATGGAAGAGGAGCGAAGATTTTAATGCAGTTTGTTTCTATTCTCAAATAGCCGACGCTACAAGTAAATAATTACCCCACCGCATAGCCAGTAAACTGTCGCATGAACGGGGTCTGAAATCCCCAAACAATATCCTCCTTTGGCACCCCAGCCGCAACCAAATCCGCTGCAATATCATCCTCCGTACCATTCCACTGTAGCCAGATTTTTTCACCTTTGATGTCAATATGGATGACACAGCTATGCATCCAACGCTCCTGATTCCAGCCTACATTTACGATTTGGTAATGGTCGCGCTCCGAGTCGAGAATTGTCTCCACCTCAATATCTCCGTAAGCAGGCTGCTGCTTGCCATATTCCAGTAGCATTTGCTGTACGAGCTGCCGATACCGGGTTAGTTTCTCCATTGGGCAATCACCTCAAGTTCAACGTTATAGATAATTAGTTTGACTTAATTTTCCTCTACCATCGCCTTTAGAAAATCCAGTTGAAAGAATGACTGATAGGTTGTGAGAGGCACTGCTAGATACAATACCCGATCTGGTTCATCTCGCCTGAGCGCCCCTCGGTAGTTAATAAATTGTCCCAAGGCTGTGTGGAATTCCGAGATTGCAGATGATCGCTCCAAAAAGCTCTTAACTTCAACCGCAATTTTCTCGCCTTCCCGCTCTGCTGCAATTAGCAGTTCTGCCCCCAGGTCAATAGACATACTGACACCACCCACTTTAAGCAAGAGCGGATCGTGAGTAATGTGCCATCCATCCTTCTGCAAAGCTCTTTTGACCACTTCATGAAAGACATCTTTAGCAGACATGGGTATGCATAACCGAGCTTTTCCTACCCCAATACTAAGCTACGGTGCCTTCAACTTCAGCTAGTGATGCTAATCTAGTTGGGTCATGCGATCGCCAAAAGCGAGTCAAGGAAAAGGGCTGATGCCAAAGCACCCACTTGCAGAAGTATTTGGATTTCCCTCAGACAACCT
>CAXUIV010000313.1:0-2075 GCA_964250875.1 uncultured bacterium | reverse complement strand
TTTAGCGGTAGATATCTCGACCAACCCGTCAACGTAGCGTCAGTTCCTCAGCGAAGTCCTTTTCGCTACCCAGGCGGAAAAACTTGGCTCGTACCACGTATTAGACAGTGGCTATTTAGCATACATCAGCGACCATCTGAATTCATTGAGCCGTTTGCCGGTGGTGGCATCGTCAGCCTCACCGTTGCATTTGAACAACTGGCTGAGTGCGTCACGATGGTAGAGCTTGATGACCAAGTGGCAGCTGTTTGGCAGATGATTCTTACTAGTGATGGGGTATGGCTAGCCGGTGAGATTGCTGCTTTCGATCTTTCACCTGAATCCGTTGCATCTGTGCTATCAATAGGAAATCCCTCACTTCGGGAGAAGGCATTTCAGACGATATTAAGATTAAGGAACCGAATTAATCGCGGTGGAATCTTGGCAACCGGGGCTGGGCAAATCAAAAGCGGAGAAAACGGACGCGGGATTAGATCGCGCTGGTATCCAGAAACGTTGAAAAGGCGGATTTTAGCTATTGCGACTATACGCGATCGCATTACTTTTATTGCAGGTGACGGCCTCAAGCTGCTCTCTCAAAACGCCCATCGTGCTGACGCTGTTTTTTTATCGATCCGCCTTACGCCGCTGCTGGTAAAAAGGCTGGCAGTCGGCTCTATACTTATTCAGAACTAGACCACGAAGAACTGTTTCGGATTGCCAGTACGATCGCGAATGACACTCCAGAGGTGCGCCTGTTAGCTAGAAAGTACGGATTTAATACACAGACTGTGGCAATGAAAAATACTCATCATGCCAAAATGACCGAGCTGCTGATTGGTCGCAATTTAGATTGGCTCATGTAGCTTCATAACGCTTGGGGAAACACAACTCAAAAATCGATTTACACAGTGCTTCTCAACTTTGAGATGCTCCCAGTAGTACTCGATACAATGGGACAAAGCCTCCATAACTCACTCTCTTAGAAGTAACCTCAGATGTTACAGGTACCAGCCAGAAACATCACACTGGAAGAGTTTCAGAAACTGCCAGAAACGAAACCAGCCAGTGAGTACATTGACGGTCAAGTGATTCAGAAGCCAATGCCGCAGGGGAAGCACAGTACGATTCAGACTGAACTGTCCAGTGCCATCAATGCTGTTCTGAAGACTCAGCAAATTGCCCGGGCCTTTTCAGAACTGCGATGTACGTTTGGTGGGCGCTCAACAGTACCAGATGTGTCAGTGTTTGTCTGGGATAGAATTCCTCGTGATGAGAATGGCGAAATTGCCAATGTCTTCCCAACGGCTCCTGATTGGACAATTGAAATTATGTCGCCTGACCAGAGCCAAACAAAAGTCACTAAAAATATTCTGCACTGCTTGAGATATGAAGCTCAAATGGGCTGGCTGATCGACCCAGATGAGCAAACGGTAATCGCTTATCTGCCAAAGCACCAGCTAGAAGTGTTGGACGAATTCCAGGAACAGCTTCCTGTGCCGTCTTTTGCTAGTGAGCTAAGGCTGACTGTGGGGGACTTGTTTTGTTGGTTACTGGAGTGAGATGGTGTTTCGCGTCATTGCCATCCCGGTGAACGCACTTTGAAATATACTATTTGCCAGCTTCTCTCTGCGTACTCCGGTCTCGGCGGTTCGTTAATCAGCAGATGATTTACTGATAACGTCAAACAAGGGAAAACATTGCTCTGGACATCACGGCTTGAAAACGCGCTCTAGTTACTGGCAGTTGCTGCCCTACATCTGGCCCCAGTGGAAAACCATTGCCAAAGCTTTTGCTTGTACCCTGGCATTTACAGTCTGTTGGCCACTGTTAGCTTGGCTAGCTGGTCCCATGACGACTTTGATTGGCCGAGGTGATGTGCTGGCGATCGCCCGCCTATCCGGGATAGCAGCCTTTATTTTGCTCATTCAGAAGGTGGTGCAGTACGGTCAAGATTCCCTGATGGCAAAAGCCGCACTAGCGATCGCCCTCAATCTCCGCAAACGTGTCTACGCGCACTTGCAGCACCTAAATCTTAGCTACTTTGAAACTGCTAAAACTGGCGACTTATCCTACCGCCTCACCGAGGACATTGA
>CAXUIV010000312.1:0-6149 GCA_964250875.1 uncultured bacterium | reverse complement strand
GTGGTAGCGAGCCGGGTTGGAGGCATTCCTGAAATTTTGACTGGAGAGTTTCAAAGTGGGCTGTTTGAACCCGGTAATGAAACAGGTTTGATGAAGACCCTTGCGCAGAAGATGGATTGGAGGAACCAAGATCCTCAGCTCGGCGAGAGATGTCGCCAACATGTTTTATCTAAATTCACCATACACAAGATGATGGACGGGATCGAGAAAGTTCTGTTGAGTGTTATTGATTCAAAAAAATTTGAGTCAAGTCATCTACAGCCTGAAACAACACACTCAAACTAGCAAGCATTTTCAGCCGCGTCTTAGCTAGGCTGAGCAAACCAGGAATCTACTATGCATATTATTGTTTTAGAGCAGGAACCATCTTCTCGCCGTGGCGGGCAGGAAGCCGTACTGTATGATTGTTGCTACGGGCTAGCTCAGCGTGGGCATAGTATTACTCTGCTTTATGCGAACGAAGGGAATTTGCTTGACCGATATCGTGAGTTTTGTACTTCCGTGATCAAAATTCATAGATTTACAGTTTATCGAAAGCCGTATATTTTTAGTTTTTTAGCCGATTCATGGCGAACCCACTGGAGAATTCCAACAGGCAGGGATAGTATTGTTCTTAGCAATCAGTATCAAGATAGCTTTTTTGGCCGCATCTTAGCCTCTACGAAGAATCTTCCCTTTGTTTGTTATCTCCATATACCTCCACCCAAATCGCCTCCTAGTACTTTTGTGGAATGGCAGTGGAGCAGGGGATTGAAGGGTGTGAAACACGCCATTGCAGTTTCTCATCAAACAAAGTTGGATTGGGTTAACAGCGGATTTAAGGCAAAAATTGATGTTGTGCATAATGGCATCAGTCCAGAAACCTATCAACCCTTAGAGAATTTGGCTCAGCTGAGACAGGAATGGCAGATCCCCGAAGCGACTAAAGTTATTTCGTACTTGGGAAGAATAGATAGAGAAAAAGGACTAGAAACACTGCTCAAAGCTTTTGCTTTACTCCTAAAGACTCATCAGGCTAAGCTGTTAATTGCTGGAAAGCCTTTGTTAGCGGGTGAGGAATATAGAAAATCTTTGGATCGGCTCGTAGTTGATTTGGGTATAGAGAAGGACGTGAGATTTCTCGGTCATGTTACCAAAACGACCTCTATTTATCAGCTTAGTGATGTAACAGTTTTACCCAGCTTGTGGTCTGAACCCTTTGGCAGAACAGTTATCGAATCAATGGCTTGTGGCACTCCTGTGGTAGCGAGCCGGGTTGGAGGCATTCCTGAAATTTTGACTGGAGAGTTTCAAAATGGGCTGTTTGAGCCTGGAAATGAAAGCGATTTAAAAGGTACTTTAAACAAAATTGTAGACTGGAGGCAGCAAGATCCTCAGTTAGGTCAAAGATGTCGCGGACATGTTTTGTCCAAATTCATTCCAGATAGGATGATTGATGGTGTTGAAGGGGTGTTGTCAAGGATTGTCGAAAAATGATGCCAATGATTTCTGTAATTATTCCTGCATACAATGCTAGCTGTACAATTTTAAAAACGATTGAGTCGGTTCAGCGCCAAACTTTGTCAAACTTTGAGCTGATTATAATTGACGATGGCTCAACTGACAAAACATTAGAATTAGTCGGCACAATTAAAGACTGCCGCCTTAAAGTTTTTTCTTATGAGAACGGTGGCGTATCAGTTGCCCGCAATCGGGGTCTTGCTCATGCTAAAGGAAGTTTTATTGCTTTTATTGATGCAGATGACCTGTGGACGCCCACAAAATTGGCATCACAATTTGCGGCATTACAAGAACACCCAGAAGCAGGAGTTGCTTATAGCTGGACTCGCTATATCAGTGAAGACGGGAAACTTGCTCATACATCTGAGCCAATATTCCATAACGGTAATGTATACGCTAAGTTATTGATGGGAAATTTTCTTGATAGCGGGTCAAATCCTCTTATTCGTAGGCAAGCAATTGATGCTGTAGGAGAGTTCGACTGTACTCTCACTCACGGTGAGGATTGGGATTTTTATCTAAGATTAGCGGCTCAATGGTCTTTTGTGGTGGTTCCAGAAGCCCAAGTTCTCTATCGCCAGTTCTCAGAGTCAGCGTCTTCTAAAATTGAGACAATGGAGAAAGATTCTCTCCGGGTGATTGAGAAAACGTTTGAAGCAGCTCCGTTAGAATTTCAAAGCCTTAAAAAACAGAGTTTAGCTAATCTTTATTTGTTTTTAGCGCATCTGTATTTAAAACGTTTTTCTGTCACTAACGGTGCCAAGCGGGCTAGCCAGAAGTTGACAACAGCAATTCGTCTGCATCCTCAAGTTCTCTTAAATAAGAGGACTCAAGTCTTATTGACAAAGCTTTTCTTGATCCAAATACTCTCACCTGGAATTGCTAAATATTTTCTCCAGCGCATCAGCGAAAGTAGTGGTACCCGTAGTTCAAGTTTACAGTGCTGAAATTACATTACAAAGATTTTTAATTTTTGATTTTTACATCAATATCGTTGCTGATGCATAAAATTTTAATTTATCCGAATGGGCAGAAATGAAGTAAGCACGCTACGAAATGTAGAATGCGAAGCTTACACCAATACCCGGTGCCTAACCTCAACAAGTCGTTATTTATATTCACCAATCTACTTAATTTCTATGACATCTACTCAAGACCGTAATAGTGTCTCTAAACAGAATGCTGTGAAGCAGCCTTTTCAAAGCAGGGATGATCGCCAGTCATCGCCTATCAATACCAGTTCAGGGCCAACGATCGCTCTGCTGCCTGCATGCAATACCTTCGAGGAGTTTCACGACACAATCGGAGTGTCGTTAGAAACCTTCAAGAACCTGGATGGAGGTTGGTTGTTCGGCTATGTCAACGCGCTGAAGTTAGCTGGTGTTCAGACGGTGATAGTCTTCTTCTCGATTCACATCTCCGAAACGTTACGCTTCACACATCCGTCTGGTGGCGCTAAGGTGTGTGTGTTGCCTGCCTCTAAGCTCTATCGTGCCTACTACTCTGCTCGCCGCCAAGGGCTTAAAGTTGCAGGTGTGAGCGAGGATGAGAAGTTCAGTCAAGTCTACAGCGTCGAGAACGATCGCCCGTCCTTGCTCATCACGCTGAAGGATGCCCTCAAAAGCGTAGGGACTTACCTATCCACACCTTTAGGAACACTTGCCCGCGAGCTACGTCGCGAGGGTTGTCAGGCAATCCTGTGCCAGGAGTATGAGTTCGCCCGGTTTGATGCTTGCGTCCTGTTAGGGCGATTGATGCACATACCAGTGTTTGCGACTTTTCAAGGAGGCGATAAGCAGCAGAGCTTCCTGGAATTTCCTCTGCGCCAGTGGGCAATGCGGGCATGTACAGGCTTACTCATTGCTCCAGCAGCGGAGATTCAGCGGGTAAGGGATTGCTACGGTATACCGTCTACCAAAGTGTCACGTATTTTTAATCCAATGCAAGACTTGGAGACGTGGGTTGCTCTTGATCGCGCCGAATCAAGAGCTGCGCTCAATATCCCGCTTGACGCTCAGGTGGTGGTGTTTCACGGACGTATGGAGATTGATTATAAGGGGCTAGACATCCTGCTAGATGCCTGGGAGCAGGTCTGCCGCGATCGCCCTGATCGAGATCTGCGGCTACTATTGGTAGGGACAGGCAGCGATGCAAATGAACTAGCCCAGCGCATTGCCAACATGCGGTTGCGTGGCGTCATGAGGGTGGATGAATTTGTCCGCGATCGTCTAGCAATTCGGCGTTACCTTTCGGCTGCTGACGTCTATACCTTGGCATCCCGGAAAGAGGGCTTTCCAGTAGCACCGATTGAGGCAATGGCATGCAGCCTGCCTGTTGTCGCCACCGATGCTCCCGGTGTACGAGACATTCTAGAGCAAGGCGAGGCTTCAGGTGGAATTGTAGTCCCACGCTGTAATCCCAACCTGCTGGCTCTAGGGCTTGGCCGTGTTTTGGATGATCAGGCTTGGGGCCGTGAGTTAGGCAACCAGGCTCGGCACCGTGTGGAAGAGTGCTTTCATCCAGAGGTGATTGGCAGGCAAATGCGTCAATTTCTCTTGGGTGTCCCAGCATCACCTTAAGCTTAAGATAATGATCTTAGCACCGCAAAATTTTCAACCTCATTTTTCTTCCACGCTCCATCGATTTAAGAGGATACGTAGTGCATATCACTAAACCAATTACTAACCTAATTACTAAGCTAAATAAAAATTTTTCTAGCCAGTTCGTCCGCAATCTTAGCTGGATGGGAATGTCGGAGTTAATTCCTCGAATCGTTCGGCTAGGAGTAACGGTTGTCTTGGCACGTCATCTAACATCATACGATTACGGTCTAGGAGCAATTGTTTTAACTGTCTGTGATTTTACACGGGTGTTCACCAACGTCGGTATTTTTCCCCAGATCATTCAAACTGGTGAGGAAGAACTGGAAGTGTTGTGCAATTCAGCCTACTGGCTGAACTGGCTCATGTTTTTAGGGCTGTTTGTTATTCAATGTGTCCTGGCTTTCCCTATTGCTTGGTTTTATCATGACAATCGGCTGATTTTGCCAATCTGTGTTGCGGCAATTCCTTATCTATTAAATCCTATATCCGCTATACAGTGCGCTCTTATCATGAGAGAAAATCGGCTTAAGATCTGCGCTATTAATAATACCATTCAAACTTCAGTCAGCTACATCTCATCTGCTGTTTTAGCTTACGTCGGCCTAGGTATGTGGGCGATTGTGCTGCCAGGAGTTCTTATTGCTCCTATTTCAAGCATCATCTACTACAGAAATCACTCTTGGCGTCCTAAAAAGAAGTTTACAACAAAGCGTTGGGGCGAACTCTTTAACTTCGGCAAAAACATCCTCGGCGTTGAGCTGCTAGGCACGCTGAGAAACAATTTAGACTACTTGATAGTGGGCCGTTTTTTAGGAGTCAAGGAGTTAGGAGTATACTTCTTTGGCTTCAATGCAGGATTAGGCATCAGTTTGAGTGCTATCTTCGCTATTAGCTCTTCTATATACCCTCATTTGTGTGCAGCACGCTCAGACATGCTTGAACTCAAGCATCGCTACTTCAGCAGCCTCAAAACTATCAGCTTTATTATTATTCCTTTGGTTCTTCTACAGTCTAGCTTGGCTCCTTTCTATGTACCAATCGTTTTTGGCGGGAAGTGGATAATCGCGGTTCCTATTCTAATGTTGATTTGCTTATCTGCAATTCCACGACCTTTTGCCATCGCTGCATCAAACCTGCTCGTAGCTATCGGTAAACCTCATCTTGAATTGCGCTGGAATATATTATTTACTACTGTGTTTACTGGAGCATTGCTCGTTGGAGTTCACTGGCAGGCAATTGGGGTAGCTGTAGCTGTTTTAGTGGTTCATGTAATTTCTATACCTTTATTTGTCTTTTGGGCTACACGTTACGTCTTTCACAAAGCTTAATGCTAAATTACTATCAACCCTGCTAGGCCGTCAAGTCTGTAGTGAGGTGCCAGTAGTAAGACCAAGCAGGAAGCTGAGGCAACATTATAGTACCCACCCTACTAGTTTCAATGTGTTTTATGACTCTCAACCAGTCTTGTCCTCTTATACCTGCAATATCAGGCTCCTTCGAAATTCCTGAACTCTCGCCAGCATCTATTTCTGACCGCCATACCGCGCCGTCAGAATGGCCAGTGTATTTCTCCTTGGTGATTCCTACATACAACGAGAGCAAGAACATCAAGCATATTGTTCAACTATTAACCGATTTACTTGAGCCAGTTTTTCCAGGTGCCTACGAGCTGATTGTGGTGGATGATAACAGTCCAGACCAGACATGGGCGTTAGCTCAGGAACTGATGGTTGACTATCGTCAGCTACAGGTAATGCGTCGTCAGCAAGAAAGGGGGCTTTCTACTGCCGTGATTCGTGGCTGGCAAGCGGCAAGGGGACAGGTATTAGGAGTCATTGATGCCGATCTTCAGCACCCGCCAGAGGTGTTATTAAAACTTTTAGCAGCGGTTGAGCAGGGGGCTGATTTGGCACTTGCCAGTCGGCACATTGAAGGTGGAGGCGTTAGCACCTGGAGCTTGGCACGCCGTTTTTTATCTCGAGGCGCTCAGCTGCTGGGGTTGATGATGTTGCCAGGAGTGATAGACCGCATCTCTGACCCAATGAG
>CAXUIV010000311.1:0-6165 GCA_964250875.1 uncultured bacterium | reverse complement strand
TTGGTGGCGCGTAGCACCTTGGTGAGAGCAAAATTCTGCTGGTAGTAGACCACTGCGCGGCTAAGGTCTCCCATGTCAGCATAAGCATTTCCCAGGTTTGCCAGGGCCTTACTTTCACTTTGACGATCTTTGATCTCTCGTGCTACAGCTAACCACTGTTGTTCGTATTCAATTGCTTGAGGGTAGTTGCCCAGGGAATCGTAAGCAACTCCTAGATTTGCCAAAGCATAACTCTCACTGTCACGATCTTTGATTCCTCTATAGATGGTCAGCGCTTGCTGAAAAGACTGTAGGGCTGCCCCAACTTGACCAGTATTAAACTGCTCAACTCCTTGTTGACTCAGCAGATCCGCTTCCGCTTTTTGGGGAGAAGTTTGCGCCCACGCCTGCGTTCCGCTTAATGGTGCTGGAATACAAGCAACCATCGCAGCAGTAGCGGTGAGTAGAGTGAGGCAGGTGAGCCTAATCCTCAATCGATACATAGCTGTCAAATTTCCTTGAGTGTTCGTAGTCTATCTGACTTTGATATTCTACGACAGATTGACCCGGCCAAATTTGGCGTCATGATTGAGATGTCGCCTGGATAGTTGCCGCAGTTTGACCGAAAAGGATTTTTTTACCCTCTTCAGTCACAGAGGGGCGTCCCTTGAATGGCTGGCCCTTCTCGTAGGCGCGGACTACTGCTGGTCGAGCGTGGATGCTTTCAAACCAGCGCTTCAGGTTAGGGAAGTCTGTAAGCTGCTGCTGCTGCCGCTCATACGGAACGATCCAGGGGTAGCAGGCCATATCTGCAATCGAATAATCGGCAGCTAGGTATTCATGCTCCTTGAGGCGACGGTCCAGTACACCGTAGAGTCGATTTGTCTCCCGCACATAGCGGTCAATGGCATAGGGAATCTTCTCCGGAGCATACTGCACAAAATGATGGTTTTGCCCAGCCATTGGTCCGAGTCCACCCATCTGCCAGAATAACCACTCGGTCACAGTCTTCCGACCACGCACGTCAGCAGGAATGAACTTCCCGGTTTTGTCAGCCAGATACAGCAGGATTGCCCCCGACTCAAAGACCGAAATTGGTTCGCCGCCGTCAACCGGATTCAGATCGGCAATCGCAGGCATCCGGTTGTTGGGTGAGATTCGTAGAAAGTCAGGTTTGAACTGGTCGCCAGCACTGATATCAATCGGCACGATTCGGTACTCAAGACCGACTTCTTCAAGAAAAATAGTAATCTTGTGACCGTTGGGAGTGGGCCAGTAGTACAGTTCAAGCATAAAGATTCCTGTTAATCAGCAAGCAGTCTATTCTTTAGGCATTTTATCTTACTGCCTACTGCCATCTGCCTTCTGGCACTAAAGGTGTGGCATCATCTGCCTTTTTACGCTAATTTAGCTAATTGAATTGCTTGCTACTACACGGGCTAATCGTTGATTTCAGAGGGACAAAGGAGACCAGATGACCCAAGTGATTGTGGGTGAAAACGAAGTGATTGAGTCAGCACTGCGCCGATTTAAGCGGCAAGTATCCAGAGCTGGCATCTTGACTGATACACGAAAACATGCCTATTTTGAAACGCCTATAGAGAAACGCAAGCGGAAGAAAACGGCTTTGCAGAAGCAGCGTCGAATGCGTTTCCGTACTTGATAGTAGCTGTTACAGCTAAAAGCGCCAAATAGAAAAAGCTCTTGGGAGTCTTGCCGTGTTTCGACCCCAAGAGCTTTTCCGCTCAAACCACTCCACACTTTACTTAAGGTTGTTAGCCTTAACAACACTACACATGATCATACCAAAGAAAGAGAAAATTGCAAGAACAAATAATCCCACCTCGCTAACGCGAGTTGAGTATTAGCACCTCGCAGACCATAAGCGGTATCATCGCCTTGTATCTATACTTCCATCGAGCAACGTCAAAATTCCTTGGTTTCATTACCTAGTCGCTTTTTTATTGCTCTCATGCCGCCCCAGGAGATGCGGGATTATGCCGATCACATCAAGCAATACTTTGCCGATCGCTATGCCAGTCGTGGTGCCCAAAAATCGCCCCCACACATTACCCTGCAACCGCCGTTTGAGTGGTCCGCCCAGAACATGCCAGCGCTAGAAGAGTGCCTGAGTGTGTTTGCGAATAGCCAAGATTCAGTACCAGTTACACTCAGCAGCTTTGGAGCCTTTGCACCCCGCGTCATCTATATCAATGTTGTTAGAACTCAGGAACTCCTGACTCTACAAGCCGATTTGATGACACACCTGGAAACCCACCTGGGAATTAACGACCCGATTTCGAAGACACGCCCATTTGCTCCCCATATGACCGTTGCGTTTCGAGACTTGACGCGGCAGAACTTTAAGACAGCTTGGCCAGAGTTCCAGCAGCGGCAGTTACAGTTTGAGTTCACAGCTACTGAACTAACGCTACTGCTTCACGATGGCAAGCGGTGGAATGTTCGTGCGCAGTTTCCCTTTAAGAAGCCATGATCGTTGAGTTACACCCTACAGTTCAAGCTGATCTCGACTTTGTTTTGGCGGCGGAACAGCATGAGGACAATCGTCCTTTCGTCAACCAATGGACCCGTGAGCAGCATGAGGCGGCATTAGAGGATAAAGATATGTCCCATCTGACGATACGCATCGGCGATCGCACGTCAGTTGGCTACATCATCCTCACAGGGTTGGCAGACATCAACCAAAGTATTGGACTCAAACGGCTTGTAGTGACGCACAAGGGGATGGGGTATGGCAAGGAAGCCCTACACTTAATCAAAAAGTTAGCGTTTGAGGAGCTGCACGCTCACCGCCTGTGGCTAGACGTTAAAGACCATAACTTACGTGCCCAACATGTCTATGAGTCAGCAGGTTTCGTTGCGGAAGGCGTTTTACGAGAGTGCATTAGAACGGGGGATTGTTTTGAATCACTCGTTGTAATGTCTATGTTGCGGACTGAATATTATCGAAGCTAGAGGCGATGTCTTTGCAAACAAATGCTGCTGCAATCTCCGTATTAACACCTGGAGATGAGGTCAAACCGCCTGATACTGAACTCAGTTAACACTGAAGGTTCTTCTCAGTAAGAGTTCCGTTACTTCATCTTCAACACAAGAAACAGCTTGGTGTTTATGCTGTTTTAGTTAGAAGAGTTGCTTGCCATAATAATTTCAAGCCAACAGCAACACAAAAAAGAGCTTCTAAAATCATGCTTACACTCGAAAACTATATACTCAATCGAGCAGGTAAATACGTTGACGACCGAGCGATTCAAATTCATCTAGAAGCAAAATGGTATCAGATTTTGCCAGCAGAGCGCTGTTGCTTTTGTACTGTCCAGACTCGATATTGGAGTACAAAGAAAAAAGTCCCGGTTTGCCCCGATTGTGCCAACTGTTATGAGGAAAGTGCTGTTCCGGATAGAAATGAATGGAGGGACTTACCCTGATTCCTATTTATCAACGATGACTCGTTAAGGTCGGGCAGAGGGCATGGGGCATGGGGTTATTGGTAGAAAACTGGTCGCGGTAGTGGCAAGATCGAGAGAGATGCACTTACACCCTGATGTCGCCTTCCCCTACATATACTCAACTGCCTTGGGCACAAACCTACAGCGAGATAATTGACGTTCGTTCCCCTAGCGAATTTGCCGAAGACCATGTGCCTGGGGCCATCAATCTGCCAGTGTTGGATGATGCTGAACGTGCTGAAGTAGGGACAATATACAAGCAATCCCCTTTCACTGCCCGCAAGACTGGCGCTGCCTTGGTGTCTAAGAATATCTCCCAGCACTTGACTGAACACTTCGCTTTGAAAGAGAAGGACTACCATCCCTTACTGTACTGCTGGCGGGGTGGACAAAGGTCTAACAGTATGGCTTTGGTGTTGACACAAATTGGTTGGCAGGTGACGTTGCTTGATGGCGGCTACAAGACGTATCGGGCTGATGTCCGCGATCGCCTACAGCAACTACCACAATTTACCTACCGGCTGTTGTGTGGCCTGACTGGGAGCGGTAAGACGTATATCCTACGGCGGATGCGTCAGCGAGGAGTCCAAGTTCTCGATCTAGAGTGTTTGGCTAACCATCGCGGTTCGTTACTGGGTGAAGAATGGGAAGGTCAACCTTCACGCCAGCCTTCGCAAAAGTATTTTGAATCTCTGTTGCTGCATCAGCTGCGGAGCTTTCATCCTGACAAGCCGGTGTGGATAGAATCGGAAAGCAACAAAATTGGGCAAATTCATCTACCACAGTCTCTCTGGCAGCAGATGAAACAGGCGAGCTGTGTAGAGATTCAACTGCCCATAGCTGCTAGAGTCGAGTTCCTCTTGCAGGAATATCCACATTTAACGACTCACCCTGAAGTTTTGAAAGCAAAGCTGGAGAGACTTAAATCGCGGTACGGGTGGCAGAAGTTAAATCAGTGGTATCAACTGATTGACGATCGGGAGTGGGAAACATTTGTTCAAGACATGTTGCAGTTCCACTATGACCCTACCTACAGCCAGTCAATGGGACGTGACTTTACCAGGGTGGAACGGGTGCTGTCCATACCAGATCTGTCTGATACTAGTCTTGATGCCTTGCTTGATTCTTTGTTGTTGGCATTGCCTGCTTAAAAATGGGTTGGATTGAGATTAGCGGGTTTGAGCGAAATTGTTGTAGATCTTGATGTGTCTGCTACACAATCCGTTCCCTCACTTCACATGAAGATTTCCCAACGTCATGCTTGGCCTCTCACGGTAGAGGATGCCACCGTTATTCAACAACAGTTGAGGGGCGAGGTCATTACCTCAGACCAACTGGAAGAACCAGTGAAGTATGTAGCTGGGGTTGATATGGGTTTTGAAGCAGCAGGTACCATCAGTCGGGCAGCTGTGGTAGTGCTGAGTTTTCCAGATTTGCAGCTTCAAGAATCGGCGATCGCCCGCCGCCCAACTTCTTTTCCTTATGTGCCAGGATTTTTGTCATTTCGAGAGATTCCCGCTGTCTTAGACGCGATGGAACAGCTGAGCATCACACCAGACTTGGTACTGTGCGATGGTCAGGGTCTTGCTCATCCCCGACGATTTGGAATTGCCTGTCATCTAGGTATAATCGTTAACATGCCGACGATTGGGGTGGCAAAGTCGTTGCTGATTGGCAAGTATCAGGAAGTACCAGAACAGAAAGGAAGTTGGCAACCACTGATACATCGAGGTGAGACAATAGGAGCAGTGCTGCGAACGCGCACTGGAACAAAGCCCCTGTACGTTTCCAGTGGCCATCGGGTAAGTTTACAGACGGCAGTCCAGTATGTGTTGCGTTGCACACCGAGGTACCGTCTACCAGAGACTACTCGCCTTGCGGATAAGTTGGCGTCTAGGAGGGGTGAGCGCAATACCTGATGTATCTTTAAACTCTTTTCTAAATTTTTTGGAGCTTCTACCAATCACATAAGTAAAATTACGGTAAAGATGAGTTCCTTTGTCAAGACTATGAGCAGGAAGTGGTCAAATGATCAGTAGCTGGCACACAACCTACAACTCTCGCCCTTGCTGAAGTCGAAAATTAAGTATGTCGTAACGACATACTTAATTTTGCTTTACCATCGTAGGCACAGCAGTCGCTTCTGAGAAATTATGAATACAGCCATTATTATCGTTTTTGTTGAAGTGCTAGTTGTTATTGGTCTTTCCCGACTCGTGGGATTGGGATGCCGCTGGATCAAGCAACCACTTGTAATTGGCGAGATTATAGCTGGGATTATGTTGGGACCTTCTCTGTTGGGTTTGCTGGCCCCCAATATAGAAGCAGCTTTATTCCCAGCTACAGCCGTTCCCTTGCTAAACGTGCTGTCTCAGATCGGGCTAATCTTTTTCATGTTCCTGATTGGCCTAGAGCTAAATCCCAAATACCTGAGCGGTCAGCTAGAAGTGGCGGTTTTAGTCTCCCACGTTAGCATTCTGGTGCCATTCTCCCTAGGAACTTTCCTCGCTCTGGTACTGTATCCATTGGTCTCCAATGCTAGTGTCTCGTTTACGGCATTTGCTCTGTTTCTGGGAGCGGCGATGTCAATCACGGCCTTTCCGGTACTAGCAAGGATTATTACCGAAAACAATCTTCAAGGTACACGCTTGGGAACGTTAGCGTTGACCTGTGCAGCGGTAGATGATGTTACAGCTTGGTGCGTGTTAGCACTGGC
>CAXUIV010000310.1:0-6189 GCA_964250875.1 uncultured bacterium | reverse complement strand
ATTGCAGGTCTTAAACAGCGTGGCTATCGGTTTGTGACTGTGCCTGAACTGCTAGAGATGCAAGATCAGGAAAGACTGGTAGTCACTTCTTCAGCTAAATCTACTAGCTCTAAGAAGAGTGCTGTAGAGAAGACGCACTCTGTAAGTTGAGAGTATTGGTTGTTGGTTGTTGGCTGTTAGTACAAATAACCAACAAAAAAAACTAACAACAAATAACCAACAAAAAAAACAAAACACTGACCTAAGAATGAGGCTGTTGAAACATCTCTGGAATCCCATGCTCCACTTGGGTGGTGCGTCTGGGGGGAGCAGAGGAAACTGAAGTTGGCTGGTCTAAGTAACTATAGACGAGCCGCGACACCTGACGGATAAAGTCCCTCCCTTTTGGATCGTCATAAGGTCGTCTGACGAAAATGCCTGCTAAATAACGCTTACCGTTTGGCATTGAGATTATTCCAGCATCCCCAATTAAAAAACCGATATCTCCTGTTTTGTTAGCAATCGTAGCCCCTGGTCCCAAACCCGCAGGCAGTAAGGTTTTAATTGTGGTGTGGCGTAAAATATCTAAAACCTGCTCATGACTGGAAGGAGAAAGTAGCTTTTCATCTGCTAGTAATGCTAACAGCCGCACCATATCTTTAGAACTCGTGGTGTTCGTTCCTCTTAGATCGGCTAGCATGTGGTGCATGACCGTGTCTTGAAGTCCCCAACTGCGGAAACGTCTATTGAGTTTGGCGATCCCACCTAAACGATCAATGATCATGTTCGTGGCGGTGTTATCGCTGATGGTAATCATCTTGTTCACCGTTTCCAATGCGGTAAACCTAGTTCCTGCTGGATCATCCTGCATGACACCAGAACCGCCAGTCATCAAGTCAGGCCGCATGACCAGGGTTTCATCCAGACTGACTCTACCTGCATCTAGATCCTGAAAAAAGGCAACAAGAATGGGCAGCTTGATGGTGCTAGCTGCGGGAAACACCCGCTCACCGTGGATGTCTAAATAGTTACCTGTGTCTAAATCTAAAAAGAACATGCCTGAAGAAAGCGATTTGTACCGCGCCATCAGCGCCTGTACTTGAGGCCGGAGTCCCGCCATTTCTGTAGCCAAAGGCATCACTCCAGCAAAGGTAGAGGCGGATCCTAGCTCTGAAACAGGTGCTGATGGAATGACAGTTGATGGGATTTCAACTTCTTGACCAATTGGCTGGTTTAAGCTAGCTAAGGCCGCATCACCTACAAGTCGCTGCGGCGTTGGTAGCTGAACAGACCAATGCGTAGGGGATCCCTGAACTTGAACTTTCGTTGGGTCTAACGTGTAACCAGAGGATAATTCCACTACCATCCGAGTCGTTTGGGGATCAAACTGTCCCACTCGGATATCCGGAATCACTGGGTTGACTCGCTGGTGGGTTTGAGGGTGTCCGAGAATGACCCCAGGCAGATCGATCACCAGACGAGTCGGGTTAGCGATCAGTTTCACATTGGGTTGGACTCCCTCGTCTGTGGTTAAATCAAGCCGATTTTGGTTGGCATCGAAGTGCCAAGAGGTCAAACTGTCCGCTTTGGCAGTAGAGGGCAGCAGAACCACACCAATAAAGCTGGGTAAGAGCCAATGTAATTTCAACGAATTATCTCCAAGTATCCAAGGTGCGAGTGGTCAAGCGCTGGAGCGCAGTGAGGAGTGAGGGGTGGGGCTGACTCCTCACTTCTTCGGTCACTAGAACTAGAAGGCTATTGAAAAGTTTCCTCCAGCGACAAATAGAATCAGGACTATCTGGAGATAAAATACCCTTAAAAATCCCTTTCTATGCAGCACGTATTGTAAATCATGACTGTACGAGTTGGTTAGATCTGAGATTGGTTCAACTTTGAATTATGACTGCTCGCAACTTCACCATTAAAGAACTAACCGACACTGTTAGGGGTGGAATGACTCCTCGGATGGTGCGGCACTACCATCAGTTAGGGTTGCTGCCTCAAGCTGTGAGATCGCCAGGAAACTATCGACTGTATACTGAACAAGACGTGCAGCGGCTACAGCGAATTGTGGCACTGAAGCAGCAAGGATTTCAGCTGTCCCATATTCGTAAATTGCTGGATAGCAGTGAGACGGGCACTGAGACGGACACAACCAAAACCCTGATGACTCAATTGCAGCAGCAGTACCGATCCGTCATCCAGCAGATCTCTCAACTACGACAAACAGCAGCGGCATTAGAAGGGTTATTGGGACGGGATCATCATTGTCAAAGCATTCAAGCTGAGGCGATCGCTCAACTCAAGTTACTGGAGGAGACTCAAGTCAAGCTGGGCGGTCTGAACAACCTTTGGGGCGGAATGGATGCAGCAGTTCATGACCATCCAGAAATCTTTCAAGAGTCCTTACAGCGTCTGCTGCCGGACCTTTCTGACCGCTGTGAGATTGAAGTGGACCTGCTCTCGAAACTCGTGTTAGCCTGTGGAGATGTGAGCCTTGTGCCGTTTGTGCGACTCGGTCCGGAGGCGATCGCGGCAGCCCGTAACGCTCTGACTGCTCAATGTCAGATTATTGGAGATGTCCCAGCAGTCACTGCTGCTCTTGATCAAACGCGATTAGCGCATCTCGGCTGTGCGGTTGAAACCCTAATCGATGATTCCCACATTACCAGTGCTGTAGAAGCAGAACAGGAATTCTGGCAGCATAGTCAGTGGCAAGATCGATTACAGCAGCTACCTGAGGGTTGCGTCATGGTAGTAGGCTATGCACCATCGGTGCTAATGTCAGCTTGTGCAGCGATTGAACAAGGGCAACTGCAACCTGCCTTGGTCATTGGCATGCCGATTGGCTTCGGCCATGCCCCTGGTGCCAAGCGGCGATTAATGCGATCAGGTGTCCCATTCATTACGACCGAAAGTACTTTAGGCGGCGGATTGCTGGCGGCTGTTGCTCTGAATGCGCTTGTTGAATCTCTAATAGAGAAGCCTGATTGTCATTGCTATTTGAGCTTGGAAAAAACACGATGATTCGTAATTTTGTCTAAAACTTTTCAATCCAAAGTCTAAAGTCCAAAACGTATGGTCCGCCAGCAGCGTTTGCTAAATTCCCTGATCAGGCACGCCAAAACAATCGCCGTTGTGGCTGAGTTAGCTGTGTGCCTGCCCCTATCGTTACCGTTGCCACTTGCAGCTCGCCCAATCCATTCCCATTTGAATGCGCAAACCTTCTCAACTACCAATTTCAATGCATCCAGGAGCGCTGCATCTTTTGCATCTTTAGATGATTGTCGTCGCGACAGTACATCCATGCAGCTCAACTGCTTCGTCAATGGCTGGATGCAGGCTGCAAACTGGTTGATGAAACCTGAGATGGGACTGGGTCTGGTTGTTGAAAGATTTGGGCCGCAATTGATAGCATCCCTAAACCCCAGCCCTTGGCCGGGAATTAATCAACAGGCCCGCTTGGCTAGGGTGCCTGTGATTATGTATCATGACATCCTACCTAAAAAAGAAGTTTTCTTTGATGTCACCCCACAGGAACTTGACCAACATCTGCGATTGCTTCAAGAGAATGGTGTCACCCCAATCAGTCTTGATCAGTTGGTGAGTCATTTAAGAACAGGACTACCACTGCCAGAAAAGCCAATTTTGCTCACCTTTGATGATGGGTATGGTGGACACTACAAGTATGTTTACCCTCTACTTAAAAAGTACCGCTATCCTGCTGTTTTTGCAATTTATACAGCTAAGGTAGGAGTAAACACTGGCAGAACGCATGTGACTTGGGAGCAGTTGCGGCAGATGGCAGTTGATCCTCTAGTCACTATTTCATCCCACAGCGTTACCCATCCTCTGGATTTAAGACCATTGTCTGATAACCAGCTACAGATAGAAATTATGCTGTCTAAACGCATCCTGGAATCTCAACTGGGTATTCCTATCCGTTACTTTACTTATCCTTCAGGAAAGTTTGATGCGCGGGTAACGAACTTGGTTGGTGAGGCAGGATATGAGGCGGCGCTGACGATGAATGATCATGACGATCGTTTTGCTGGACAGTCAAAGAGTCTGCTGGCAATTGAACGCATAGGCCAGTCGAGGTTAAATTATGCGATCGCTAGATCCTGGGGTGGATCTATGAAGGGTACTGCACATTAAAGCCCCATTCGCAGATCAGCCAAACGCTGTCTGGCTTTGGCATCTAACGAATTGGCTAAAAAACGACCAGAGGATTGTTGACGGGATTTCTGCTGGCGCTGCACTCGTTGAACTGTAGACTCTACTTCACGGTTAAGTTGCTGAGCCGATAGCCATTCAGCCCCATAACCCATGACCACTAGTTGCTGCGCTCGATCTGATGTCGCGACAATTAGCCGGTAAGGTTGAGCTTGAACGAGATAAGGCCGAAAACAGGCACAGGCTTTTTCTATATATGTGTCGGCAGTTTGTCCAAAATTAGTGTAATAAACTGATAAGTACTGAGTGATGCTTTCCTCACTACCACAGGTGTTTTGATATTGAGCATCGAATACAATTTGAGTCTTAAAGCCCTGAAAGGCACTGTAATTGATCAAGGCTTCGACCAGTTCCCAACGAGCTGCTTCTAGTCCAGTCTCATCACGAGTTTTCTTGAGGCTGGGCCAAGCGCCGACTATGTTGTAGCCGTCCACCAGTAAAACGGCTTGGGGTGAGGAACGGGCCATGGTTGAAGCTCTCTATTTACTAAAGTTGACACTATTTATTCACAATCTTAATAGTTGTTGGAGTGTTTGTTGTAACAGTTCGGAGTGCGGAGTGCGGAGTTGTCAATAACTTTAAACTCCGCACTCTGGACTCACAAACTTATTTGAGGTAGTTCCTCCTGCATCAGACGTTCTCTAAGGCGTTTGGGTTCGCCTCGATCTACCAGATGACCCTGCTGTAGCAGAAAAGCACCGTCACAGTGGTCTAACTCGCCTAACCGATGAGTTACCCACAGCGCTGTCATTCCTCGGCTTTTGACCAAGTGCCGGACTTGAGCCACCAAGTCTAGCTGACTATCTGGGTCAAGCAGAGCTGTCGGTTCGTCCAGCAGCAAAACCTCGCACTGACGAGCGATCGCCCCTGCGATCGCCACTCGCTGTTTTTGACCACCACTTAGGGCATAAATGGGTCGTCGCTGTAGGTGCAGCAGGTTTACTGCTGACAGTGCCTCCTCTACCCGTGCCCGGATTCGGGCTGGCGGTAGCTTTTCTTCTACTAACCCAAACGCAACATCAGCACCAACTGTTGGCATTACCAGCTGGTGATCAGGATTTTGGAAGACAAAGCCAACAGGATGCAGCAGCCGAATTTGACCCGACTGAGGCGTCAATAAACCCGACATTAATCTCAGCAAGGTTGATTTTCCACTGCCATTGGTACCCAAAAGCATCCAAAACTCACCTTTCGGTACTTCTAAAGAGCAGGATTTCAGCACATCCTCTCCTTTGGGCCATTTAAAGTAGACGTCTCGTACCTCGATGGCTACCTCCGTTCTGCTTGTGGCGCTAGTTGGACTCATTCTGCTAAGGAGAAGAAGCCTGGGGCTCTACCACCAGCAGCAGCTGTACTCGCTTTTTGAGACAGCTGCACTCCAGTAATTTCTGCTGAGCGAATAGCAACTTTTTTCTCAGTCTGACGTTCACACGTCAGTTCTAGAATATCGGGATTCCCGGAGCGCATCGCTTCTAGGATCTGATGGTAGACAAACTCCGCATCCTCAGCCAACTTGCGCTGAATCGATAGAGGGAATGGTGTGTTCTTCAAAGTCAAGTCGATAGTGAACATAAAGCAGTAAGCGCTCCAACTTTAGGAACAATTCTAACGCTCACGCTTGTGTTCTTTAAAGGGAGATGAACAGGGCATAGGGCATAGGGCATGGAGCATGGGGCATAGGGCATGGCGTATGCACTCCCCATCTCCCCATCTCCCCATCCCTAACAAAGCAGTCTGCCAAATATTAAATTTTTCACCGGGGCATAGCAAAAATGAGTGAATATCACGTAATATGATTTGTAAGTAAAGAATCGTTAACTGGATTCATATTCCAGGAATACGCTGTGATAAGGCAGTTATTCAGAGCCACTTGCACAGCTGATTCAATTACCGTACTTATAACGTTTTGGAGATTCTCTCAATGACCATAGCAGTAGAACGCGCAGGGAGCGGCAGAGGGTGGTTTGACACCAT
>CAXUIV010000309.1:0-6204 GCA_964250875.1 uncultured bacterium | reverse complement strand
CTGATCGAGCTGCAATCTTTCTTCAGGTGTCTGTAAAAACTCCCGTTCTGGAACTTTTCTTGCGGCGGTACTAATGTAAGGAGTCACTGCCTCTAGATGGTTCCAGAAACTGCTCATGTCTACTACCAGATCTTTAATTACTGGCATATTACCCATTGGGGCTACGATAATCTCTGGAATAGTGTGGACATCTGTGGGTGGCAGTTGTCTAGCCACCTCATTGCCAACGTTTTCCTTACAGGCCAAAGCTGAGCGACCATTGATTCGCATAGTACAACTGCCACAGATGGTGTTGCGACAGTTTTTACGAAAGGCCAAGCTCCCATCTTGCTCCCATTTGATTCGATTTAGACAGTCTAAGATCGTATTGCCCGGTTCAGCCTCCAATTGATAGGTCTGAACTTGAGGGGAGGAATTTTGCGTCTGCCGAATGATTTTAAAAATAACTTGCATGCTCGCCAACCAAATTGAAACCGCACTTACGCTCCTACTCTCATACTATAGGACAGCGTAAAAGACAAATCTGGCCTTCGGAGAGCATTTTTCTTCAACAAACCCGGATTTTACATTCTCACAAACCGTGTAGAACTGTAATAACACAGAAGAAAACTCGCAAAAAGGACAAATTTGAGGATATATTTTTATAGAAGTAAACGTAAGCATAAAACGCTGTTTACTGATTTGAACGTAAGGACATTTTGAGTGTGATGACTGAAACTGCAACCGCGCCGCTAACGGGAAAGGCGCTGCTTCAAAAGGTAAAAGAACTGTCTGACTTATCACGGCGAGAGAGAGCAAAGCGCTGTGGCTATTACACAGTTACCAAGAACAATCAGACCCGCATCAATCTCACAGATTTCTACGACGCCATACTGGGTGCTAGGGGAATTCCCTTGAGTCCTGAAGAACCAAAAGATGGTCGTGGCCGGGAGTCAACCTATCGAGTGAGTGTTCATAAAAATGGTCAGATGGTTATTGGTACAACCTACACGGAGGCGATGGGTTTGAAGCCTGGAGATGAGTTTGAAATCAAGCTGGGCTACAAACACATTCGTCTGATTCAGCTCGATGGAGACCAGAATGGAAGTCAGCAAAAGAAAGCAGAAACTGAAGCTGATGTAGAAGATTGAGTTTTCATTCCTCTATGCATGACGCAAAGGCAGCTTCCCCACTGCTGCAAGTGATATTTTTTTTCTTGGTCTGGGTTGGGTGCTGGTTGCCGGTGGCGAATTTAATTGCGATCGCTTTCAACTGGCGACCCCCCATAGCGCCAGAACAAAAGCTGCCGTTCCTAGGGTCGCTCTACATCATTGCCCTACCAGTCCTGTGGGGAGCCGGTCGAGTGACGGGTATGTCTTTCTCCGATTACGGTTTTACCTGGAACTCCCTGACGCTGAACTCTTTTGGGCTTGGTTTTGCCTGCGGAGTGTTAGGTCTAGGCGTTTTGTTTGGGATTCAGACAGCGCTCGGCTGGGTAACTTGGCAACTGGGGGATCGATGGCGACTGACAATGTTGCTGACATTACTGTTGGCCCTCTGGATTGGTGGGACAGAGGAGTTAATTTTTCGTGGCTTCTTAGTCACTCAACTTCAGCACGACTACTCACTTGCAGTGGCAGCGGTCATTTCTAGCTTGATTTTCGCTCTCTTGCACCTGGTTTGGGAGCAACGCGAGACTTTGCCCCAACTGCCAGGACTATGGTTGATGGGAATGGTATTGGTGCTGGCACGCCATATAGATGATGGCAATTTGGGTCTAGCTTGGGGACTTCATGCTGGTTGGGTTTGGGCGATCGCCAGTTTAGATTCAGCCGAGATGATCAAATACACAGGTACTGGTTCGCAATGGGTGACAGGTTTGGCCGGAAAACCTCTAGCTGGTGCTGTGGGAATTGTTTGTTTGCTGACAACTGGAGGTATACTCTGGTTGTTTTCTCCTGTTTAATACTGCGCAACAACCTATGACTCAGCACTACCGCATTGTTCTTTTACCTGGTGATGGGATTGGCCCTGAAATTATGGCAATCGCGGTAGACGTACTAAAAGTCATAGGCCAGCAGTTCGATCTCCAGTTTGAATTTCAGCAGGGTCTAATTGGTGGTGCGGCGATTGATGCTACAGGTGAACCTCTACCGTCTGCCACCCTAGAGATGTGCCGTCACAGTGATGCGGTTCTACTTGCAGCGATTGGTGGCTACAAGTGGGACTCTTTACCGCGCCATCTACGTCCTGAAAGTGGACTACTGGCACTCAGGGCTGGACTGGGGCTATTTGCCAACCTACGCCCAGCCAAAATCTTACCGCAGCTGATTGATGCCTCTTCCTTAAAGCGAGAAGTTGTTGAAGGTGTTGATATTGTGGTGGTGCGCGAACTCACGGGTGGAATCTACTTCGGACAACCCAAAGGTATTTTTGCTACAGAAGCAGGCAAGAAGCGTGCGATTAACACAATGGCCTACACTGAGGCTGAGATTGACCGCATTGGTCGAGTCGGGTTTGAAACAGCACGCAAGAGGCAGGGGAAGCTCTGCTCTGTAGACAAGGCGAACGTGCTAGAAGTGTCCCAATTGTGGCGTGATCGCTTAACCCTAATAGCTCAAGAGTATCCGGACGTTGAGCTATCCCATATGTATGTAGATAACGCCGCTATGCAGCTGCTGCGGTGGCCCAAACAGTTTGACACCATTGTAACCGGCAACCTCTTTGGAGATATTCTTTCGGACGCTGCGGCTATGCTCACTGGTAGTATTGGTATGTTGCCTTCTGCCAGTTTAGGTGCTGCTGGGACCCCTGGCGTCTTTGAGCCAGTTCATGGTTCTGCCCCAGATATTGCTGGTCAAGACAAGGCCAATCCTTTGGCACAGATTTTGAGTGCAGCAATGATGCTGCGCTATGGCTTAAACCAACCATCTGCCGCTGATCGCATTGAACAGGCAGTGCTGCAAGTTTTAGACAAAGGCGATCGCACTGGTGACATTATGTCTGAAGGAATGAACCATCTAGGCTGTAGTGCTATGGGCAATTCGTTAATTCAGGCTTTGACAGGACTAAACTAAAGATTAGCTCAGATAAGGGTCGATAAGTGGTATACGCGCCTACGCAACAACCAAAACAGGTTAACCCGGTAGCTTTTACAGCATTGATTGATCCAACCATACTGAGAGCGGCTCGACAGATTTATCAGATTTACTATGAAGTACATCCGGAACTGGTACAGCGCCCCTCAGGAGTGGCAATCAATCGATTGACTTATCGAGGTAAGCTTATCTTCTCTAGTAAAGTAATCCTCTTGCCACAAGAGTGTTTTGTGCCGTTTAGTCAGATTGAATCTGAGCTTTATTAGGACATGGGGCATGGGTGAGGAGGATGGAATTTTAATGGACCTGATTGTCCCGGCAGTTAACATCATCGTATTTGCTTTGGGAGCCTCTGTTGGCAGCTTTATTAATGTGGTAGTTTACCGACTGCCAGCTGGGTTATCGATTCTGTGGCCTCCCTCTCGCTGTCCCCATTGTTCGCACCGCCTGCGTAAGCGTGAGAATGTACCAATCTGGAGTTGGCTATCGTTGCGGGGGCGGTGTAGCCGCTGCAAAGGTCAGATTGCTGTCCGCTATCCTGTGGTAGAAGCAGCGACGGGGCTAGTGTTTTTGCTGGTTTTTTGGAGATTTGGCGTCTCCGTGGAAACACCTGCTTATTGGGCATTTTGCAGTTGGCTACTGGCGCTATCGATCATCGATCTGGATACTATGACTCTCCCCAATTCGCTTACCCAGTCGGGGTTGATGGCTGGTTTAGGATTTCGTCTAGCTGTTGGCTTTTTAGCGCAGGCTAGTTGGGCAGGCATCTCAGGCCAACTAATGGCTGGTATCCTTGGCGCGACGATTGGTTTATGGTTGTTTGATGTGGTTGCTTTAGTAGGTTCGATTGTCTTTAGGCAAGCTGCGATGGGTGGAGGAGACGCTAGACTAGCAGCAATGTTGGGGGCTTGGTTGGGGTGGAAGTATCTACTGCTAGCGGGATTTATAGCTTGTGCCGTCGGTGCTTTTGTAGGTGGAGGGGCGATCGCTCTGGGCTGGTTAAACCGAAGGCAGCCGATGCCTTTTGGTCCCTCTTTGGCAGTGGGAGCAGTGATCGCGGTATTCGAGGGCGAGGCAATTTTATCTACCTACATCCGGTTAGTCTTTCCAACCGTCTAAAATCGGGAACCACACTTGACCTAAGATGAGAATGGCCAATAATGAAGAATCACGCGGTCTGATGTCTCTGTTTGATTGGTTTGCAAATCGCCGGAAATCTAGTCCTAACAGCCGAGAACGCCAACGTGAGATTGCCGATGGGCTGTGGCATAAATGTCCAGATTGTGGGGTGCTGGCATACACCAAAGACCTCCGGGCTAACCAAATGGTTTGCCTGGAGTGCGGACATCATGTGAAAGTGTACAGCGATGAGCGCATCTACCAGTTGATTGATGCTGGTAGCTGGATGCCGCTGGACGAAAATCTGCGCCCATCCGATCCGCTGCAATTTCGCGATCGCAAAGCCTACAGCGATCGCCTCCGCGAAACCCAGGAAAAGACTGGCTTGGTCGATGCTGTGCAAACGGGGTTGGGTCAGCTTGATGGCTTGCCAGTTGCTCTCGGCGTGATGGACTTCCAATTCATGGGTGGTAGCATGGGTTCTGTTGTGGGAGAAAAGCTCACCCGATTGATAGAGCGAGCAACGCAAAAGCGACTTCCCGTAGTTATCGTCTGTGCTTCTGGTGGTGCCAGAATGCAAGAAGGGATGCTGAGCCTGATGCAAATGGCAAAAATATCAGCTGCATTAGAACGACATCAAGAAGCTCGACTGCTTTACGTCTCTGTTCTGACTCATTTTACAACTGGCGGCGTCACTGCCAGCTTCGCCATGTTGGGCGATGTCATTTTGGCAGAACCAAAAGCAACTGTTGGATTTGCTGGTCGTAGGGTCATCGAGCAAACCCTGCGAGAAAAGCTACCTGATGAGTTTCAGACGGCTGAAGATGTCTTGAGTCATGGCTTTGTGGATGCGATCGTACCTCGCACCCAGCTTAAGAAAACTTTGGCACAGTTGATTCGACTACACCAACCCCTCCCAAGTACATCAAATCTCACGCCGTGGGGAGCAATGAGTCTGAGTGCTACTGGTTCGGATTAAGAGAGTTGAGGGGGCTGAGGGAGAGATAGGGGCTGAGGAAGAAAGAGTAGGAGAAACATTAACTCTTGCTTCCACACCCCCCTCAGCTTCTCCTAGTGGGATCAATACCTACTCTGGGTTTTGAGTCACAAATTTGCTCGGCAACATGATATTCATATTAGAGTAGCTCAATTTCTACCTGTCACTAAGAGAAGCTTATGGGTTTTGCAGACCTGTCCATTGCGGAGATAGCAGAGGACTATGGCCTTTCCGTAGAAGCGGTACTGCATCTGTGCGACCAGTTGGGGATTGCCTACAAGAACTCCAAGACCCGTTTGGCTTTGGAGGATGCCAAGGCAATTATTTCGCGGATCTTGGCTCAACAGAGATCAGGCACTGGCGGCGAAAGCAGAACTGAAACCTAAGTGAGCAGTTCATAGGGAAATGTTGGATTGGGCATTAAATAACTGTGTTGAGCATCCAAAGTGTTAAGAGGAACCATGTTTAAGAAAATAATCGGGCTTGCTGTGGTATCTTTGC
Organism: uncultured bacterium; assembly: GCA_964250875.1. Lineage (GTDB taxonomy): Bacteria > Cyanobacteriota > Cyanobacteriia > Cyanobacteriales > Chroococcidiopsidaceae > CAXUIV01. Next base: position 510 of record CAXUIV010000309.1, on the reverse strand, counting down.
TGTTCGCATTTCAACTTGTAGTCGGCAGTGCAACAGCGGTTGAAATGGGTAAGGGCATCCGCACAGTACCATTGAATGACCAGGGTGACACTGTTGTACTTAGCCTAAAAGAAGTCAAAGAAGGCAAGCGCTTATTTAACTACGCCTGTGCCCAGTGTCATGCTGGGGGCGTCACAAAGACAAACCAGAACGTCGGACTCGATCCTGAGGCTCTCGCCCTAGCCACGCCATCTCGTAATAATTTGGAAGGACTGGTGGACTATATGAAAAATCCCACCACCTACGATGGAGAAGAGGAAATTGCGGAAATACATCCCAGCATCAAAAGCGCGGATATTTACGCGGCGATGCGAAATCTCAACGATGACGACTTAAAAGCGATCGCCGGTCACATCCTAATTCAGCCAAAAATCGTGGGTGAGAAGTGGGGAGGCGGCAAGATGTATTACTAGGGCATGGGGGAGCCAGTGCCGTGGGCGGGTTTCCCGACTTGAGGCAACTGGCGTCATG
>CAXUIV010000308.1:0-6219 GCA_964250875.1 uncultured bacterium | reverse complement strand
AACGGCTGAAGAAGTGACTGGAGTCATACGCTTTATGACGCTGGTCTTCGACCTATACGTAATTTTTAACATGCAAGTATGTTTATTTTAAGCGCATTGTATGTTAATTTTAGTCCCACGCTATTGAAGCATCCAAACTAGGAAGAGTAATTATGGTCTCCTTCGAGTACGTCTTTCCAGCGATTAGAGGGATTCAGGCAGTGCACAAGTACTATGTGTCGATGAGTGTTTACTTTAAGTAGCAAATGACTGTAACTCAAGAAACAGAACGGAATCAACCTCAACCTGTGTTAGCCGAAATAGTCAGGGAGAATGTTGAACGCCTCACCCTTGAGATTCAAGCACTCTATAGCCTTGATTCCATTCCTTGGATTGTGGGTTACTCTGGCGGCAAAGACTCCACCACGGCATTACAACTTGTTTGGCAAGCGATCGCCCAACTCCCCACCGAACAGCGTACCAAGCCGATCCATGTGATCTCCACCGATACCCTGGTCGAAAATCCTATTATTTCTGCCTGGGTTCGAACATCTCTTGCTCGAATGGCAGGGGCTGCCCAAACTCAAGGCTTACCTATCCAACCTCATGCGCTAAAACCTGAAACCGAGAACACCTTCTGGGTAAACCTGATCGGCAAGGGCTACCCTGCCCCTCGCAACAAGTTCCGCTGGTGTACTGAGCGTCTCAAGATTCAGCCAGCGAACCGTTTTGTCCGAGATGTTGTTAGAGCCAGTGGCGAAACTATTCTAGTATTAGGAACCCGCAAAGCAGAGAGCCAAAAGCGTGCCTCCACAATGGCAAAGCATGCAGAAAGACGGTTGCGCGATCGCCTCAGCCCCAATGCCAGCTTGCCCAATTCCCTGATTTATAGCCCAATTGAAGACTGGAGCAACGATGAAGTCTGGCTCTATCTGAACCAACGGCAAAATCCTTGGGGACACAGTAACAAAGAACTGTTTGCCATCTATCGCGGAGCAACCGCTGATAACGAATGTCCGCTAGTAGTTGACACTTCTACCCCCAGTTGTGGCAATTCCCGTTTTGGTTGCTGGGTCTGCACTCTGGTGGATCGGGACAAATCAATGGAAGCGATGATTTTAAACGATGAATCCAAGGAATGGATGCAGCCCCTGCTCGACTTTCGAGATGAGCTAGATTTTAGAACTGATAAGAAATGGCAAGAGGAGAAGGAAAACCGGGACTTCCGCCGTATAGGTGGTAACATTCAGCTTTTTGAGCGGAATGTAGATGGCTCCAAGACAAAAGAAGTTGCTAATATTCCTGGTCCTTACGTCAAGTCCTGGCGTGAGGCTTTGCTACGACGCTTGCTGGAGACACAAGCCCAAGTTCGCCAAAAGGCTCCAGTGAGTCTCAAAGAAGTTGAACTGATTTCTCTAGCAGAACTCAGCGCCATCCGCCGCATCTGGCTAGAAGAAAAGCATGAGTTTGACGATTCTGTGCCTCGCATCTATCGAGAAGTCACTGGCGAAGTCTTCTACGATCCCCGTCCCGACGCTGGCAGCAGTCTGTTAGGAGCTGACGAATGGAGCGTTCTAGAAGAGATTTGTGCAGACGATCCCATGCATTTGGAACTGATGACGAAACTCTTGGACACAGTACGTCAGTACCGCAGCATGTCTCGCCGCGTGGGAATCTACGATGCTTTGGAGAGATGTTTTGGAACCAGTTCTCGACCGAAAAATGAGGCTATAGATACCGCTCGTCATCAGCGTGATTTGAAAGCAGCAGCAGGCGAGGGTGACGTTGAGACGGTTAAGCATCATATTTCTTCTTGGGTAGATATGAAATTTGGACTCAATAATGAATGATTTTTTGTGAACTGATTCTAGAAAACTTTGGACCTTACCGAGGGCGACAAGTAATCAACCTTAGTCCTAAAGCTAACGGTAATGTTCGTCCTATCGTGTTGTTTGGTGGCATGAATGGGGGTGGTAAAACAACCTTATTAGATGCAATTCGCCTTGCTCTTTACGGGCAAAGAACAAAATGCTTGACTCGCGGAAAGCTGACTTACACTGAGTTTCTGATTCAGTCAGTTAACTATCACTGCACATGGGGAGATTCCACCTCAGTTGAACTGACATTTCAGCAAACTATTAACAGTCAACCCACTGAATTTAAGATTTGCCGTACTTGGAGCAAACAGCTTAAGAATGGAAAGGATACTTTAGAAGTTTTCAAAGACAAAAAATTTGACTCCATACTGACTAGCACTTGGGATGAGCGAATTGAAGATTTACTACCCCTGGGAATTTCAGGCTTATTTCTATTTGATGGAGAACAGGTCAAAGAATTAGCAGCACAAGAGGCATTGCCTCAAATAGTAGTTGATGCGATTCGCTCTCTGCTAGGTTTGGAGTTGCCTGAACGTCTATCTCTTGACCTCGATGTGTTAGTCAATCGCAAACGTAAAGCTCTTGCCAGTCAGCAGGAATTACAGACGTTAGAAGTGATCGAACAAAAATTAGAGCAACAGCAACAGGAGCTTCGCCAAGCTAATCAGGAGTTAGCGGCTCTCCGTAGTAAGTTGGACCGAGCGATTGAGAAGGAGCGTCAGGCGGTAGAAAAATTTGTTTCGGAAGGAGGCAAAATTGCTGGAGAGCAGTCGCAACTCCACGCTCAACTACTACAGATGAAGTCAGACGCTGAAATTCAACGCCATGCTTTAGCAAACCTAGCATCTGGCGATCTGCTCTTGAGAATGATTCGTCGCAGATTGATGCTGATTCAGAATCAGGGACAGAAAGAATCTCGCTATCAGCAGCTTTCTGCCGCCAAGGTTGTTATCAGTCAACAAAACCAGCGACTCCTGAATTTCATCGAGCGGATCTCCTTACTTCCAAAGCAATCTAGTCAGATCGAAGCTTTTCTGCTCGACGAGGAAAAAGTTTTAGACCAAACTGAATTGTTGGAAGGCTTATGGTTGAACTCCGATTCTGAAGTTTTAAGTAACTTAGCTATTAAGCTTAATCATTCTTTGCCAATTCAAGAACAGTTAGCACAGGAAAGACTAGCTAGTCTTAGAGAATTAGAAGAGAAGATAGACTTAACTGAGGGATATTTAGCTGCTGCTGCTTCCCCAGAAGTGTATGAAAAGTTAGATCGAGCGGTTAAGTCTGCCCAGTCTGAGGTTTCTGAACTCGAAGTCATCCATGCTAAAGTCAAGCAACATTGTGACCAACGGCAACAGGAGATTGATCGGATTAAACAAGAACTGGTTAAGTACAGCGAAAATGCGATCGACAGAAACAATGACGAACACCTTTTAAATACGGCAGTTAAAGTCCAAAGCACCCTTACTGTTCTGAGTGAACGCTTGAAGCTGCGAAAGCTACACAAGTTGGAGCATACAGTGACAGAGTGCTTTCTCTACTTACTTCACAAGTCAAACTTAGTACAGCGAGTCCAGGTTGATACTGATACTTTCAGGCTCTCCCTGTATGATCGAGAAAGCGACATTATTCCAAAGCATCGTCTCTCTGCTGGCGAACAACAAATATTAGCGGTTGCTCTACTGTGGGGGTTAGCTCGTGCGTCTGGTCGAAGATTGCCAGTTGCCATCGACACTCCTTTGGGCCGCCTAGATTCTTCCCATCGCACAAATCTAGTGGAGCGGTATTTTCCAGAGGCTAGCCATCAAGTGATTCTGCTCTCTACTGACACAGAGATTACTGAAATGGAGTTAGGTGAACTGAGACGACAGCAGGCGATTGCCCGCGAATATCTACTCAAATACGATTTAGATAAACGTTATACAGTGGTAGAGCCTGGTTATTTTTGGTAGGGTGTGGTTTTAGAGGGCATAGGGGAGAGACTTCCAAGCTGGAATCTAATGTATAAAATCGGTTGACGTATGGAACCACCTATTGAGCGCATTTATCTCTCTATAACTGCCAAAGACCAACTTATCAAGCTAAAGCGGGCTACTAAGATCAACCAGTGGAATATTTTATGCCGTTGGGCATTTTGTTACTCTCTGGCAGAACCGACTATTCCTTCAGACTCACCTATTCCCCCACCTAGTAATGTTGAGCTAACCTGGAGCGTTTTTGGTGGAGAAATTGCTGACATCTTACTGCTTGCCTTAAAACAACGCTGTCATGAAGACGGTTTAGGCACTGGCAGAGAGGTTCTTGCCACTCAATTTCGACTCCACTTACACCGTGGGATCGGCTACTTGGCAGCCAATCGAGATCTCAAGAAAATTGAGGATCTTATTGAATTAGCAATGACCAAATGACTCTTTTGATTAGTAAAATTCACTACCAAATAGAAGTGGTTGAATACTACCATCAGGAAAGATGTCAGGGAGCATAACGTCACCTCTATGCTCAGAACCATCCCATTTTTGAGGCCAAGTGTTAGCTGCTATCAACTCCTCAATTCGTGCTAGCTCTTCGGCATCGATCAGACTAATTTCTTGTCTACCTTGTATTCTAGCAGCCTCATTTACTTCTGCTTGAATTGCTAAAACCTCACCCAGCATCCATCGTCGGGCTTCCATGTGTAAAGGACCAAGTCTATTTTGCTTAGCAGCCAAAGAGCCATCTTTGTTCGTTTCTCCATGCTTGCGGAGGCGATACTGAGGCTTTTTGACTTCCCAATAGAGCGGTCGGAGTCTCCGTAAAGGAGCTAAATAAGACCATTGTGGGCTGCTGGCAATCGTCTCTAAGGCTTTATCTTCCTGAACTAGTGGACAGCCAATACACCCAGTGCGGGTATTTAGAGGCTCTTCTCCATCTCGATTAGTTATGCCGTAAACTTCAGCTACTATTGCAGTGGGGAATCCTAATGCCGGAGAATCAAACATTAGCCAATCCCAAACATGGCAAACCCGCCAGTGAAGAATTGGAGCGAGGGTATCAGCAACTGCCTGTGAAGTGGTTTGCTGGAACCACCCCTGTCCGCACTCACCCCCATCTTTGGTGCAACTCAGGGCGATGCGCTGATCGCGGGCTGCACTTTCCCCAATCCTAACTCCGGTCAACATTAAGAGTTTTTCACCGTGTTCCTGCCGAACCTTCTCCAGTTCCCGCTCCATGTTCATAACTTTAAGTTTTGGAGTACACCAGCGAAAGGTATTGCTGGGTGGAGGAACACCGCGCCCCAACATGTAAACGAAATAGCGGTAGTCCAACTCAGGTAGAACAACGCGGGTATCAATTCCACGGCTCTTAAGTTCCGCTAAAACTCCCATTGCCGCAGCGTGAAGGGGAGGTAACTCTTGCCTTGTGTCTGCATAGAGGACGGTTAAGCTTTCGGGTTTAGGAATGCAACCTGACTCGATCAGGTGAGTCACGAGAGTGACTGTTGCTGAGGAGTCCTTGCCTCCGCTGAAGGCGATCGCCCAGTGTTTGTAAAGAGAACCATAGTGACAAAGGGACTCGGCAGATAATTGGATGCTTCTAGAGAGTGTTAGCCGCTCCTCTTCAAATAAGCTCAGGTTAGTAGTTCTCATTGGCTCTGCCCCACTTGACAATAGTCAATAGACCCTGTAAGGGAAATTTACCGGAACTAGCAAACCTTTAAGCCCTATATCTATTGCCGTGATTCGTTACATAGCAATTATACGGCATTCTAAAGTCGTGCAATGAGTCGGTTCATAATTCCAATTTGAAGTTATCTTTATAACAATCAGGCCAGAGCGAGCATCTTCAGTTTTGTAAATCTCTATGCTGCCTAGTTCAACTGACCCAACAACTAACATTGCTAATCAGAGCCTAGAACGGGAATATCATGAGAAACAGGCACTTGCGCTACTGCTGGATAAGCATCTTGCTAGGAACGATCAGCTTTTGGTGCAAAAAATAGAGATGGGTGGTACCGATGCGTACATCGGTTCAGTCACCCTTGAATGGTTTGCTAGTCGTGTTAGCTTTGCGTCTCGTCTGCCACTCCTCGCTTCGAAATTTAACCCCCAAACCGAAAACCTTGAGATTGACGCAGAGAGTATTAACGAACTGCAACAGCGTCCTCTTGATTGGTCACGCCAAGCACCCCTAGCTCAGTATCTAGCTGCCCGAAAAAATCATAAGTTTCCTCTAGTTTTCGTAGTCATTAACCAATTATGGGTAGATGCTCCTAAAGCTTCTGAGTGGGACGCAGATGGACGCGCCACTGTATCTGCCACTGCCTTTACGCCATTGGATCAAGACGGCAGGGTAGGACTGTTGGACGTCTCGGCTGAGAGGGTATCAA
>CAXUIV010000307.1:0-6231 GCA_964250875.1 uncultured bacterium | reverse complement strand
TGGCAATAACAGTGAGCGCAGGACTCACACTTGCACTTGATGGAAAGAAACTACTGTCTACGACATAGAGATTATCAACATCGTGAGTGCGACAGTTGAGGTCAAGCACTGAAGTCGTAGGGTCTTCTCCGAATCGGCAGGTGCCGCACTGATGGGCGACCACCTGGACAGGCATATCGCTGCGGGGATGGGTACCGCCGCGATTGAACACGGCGGGCTGGGCTGCCTCCACTGCCTTCAACACATCAACCCAGCGGTAAACTAGGCGATCATGAGCCTCAACGTTGCTTGGTTCGTAGTCAATGTGCAGCTTATCTCCCGCTACCCAAACTCGATTGTCGGGATTGGGCAAATCCTCAGTCTGTAGCCACCAACCGATGGAGTGGGTTGCTAACTGTCGCAGTCCAAATCCCGGCATGATTCTTGTTAGCAGAGATAGGATGGGTGGCGCTTCGGCGAAAATCACGTCTTGCAATATGCCGCCGGAGTTTTGGACGTGACCCATGGGAAAAGGAAAGTCATGATCTCCCCAATAGAAATCGTTGAATCCGATCGTTCTAGAGAACAAGCCAGAGTTGGCTGAGGAGGTCAACTGCACTACAACTGACAGCTGTTGCTTCATCAAGTTGCCACCCACCAGGTTAGAACTGTTGGCGATGCCGTTGAGGTGCTTCTCGTTAGCAGAACGCAACAGCAAAGCTGCTGAGTTCACTGCACCACAGGCCAACACAACGATGTTGCCTAAAAACAGGTAGGATTGCTGCCCAATTTTTGCCTGCACGGCTTTAACTTCCGAACCGGATGGATTGGTATGTAGGCAAACAACCTGGGCGGATGTTTTGAGGGTGACGTTGGCATAATCGAGGGCTGGAGTGATGCCGCTGTCTTCGGCATCGGTTCTGCCGTGATCTCCTAAACCAAGGGGTAAATAGGCGGGGTGCAGTCCTTGTTTGGAGAAAGCCTCACTGATCTCCTGAATATGAGATTCATGGGCAACTTCTGAGAAAGGATAAGCAGCGCTGCGCGGCGGGTCAGTTGGGTCATTTCCAGACTTGCCGTGAACTCTATAGAGTTGCTCAGCCTCGGTGTAGTAGGGTTCAAAATCCTGATACCCCAGTGGCCAAGCGGGGGAAAGCCCATTTTGATGCTGAACTTCTCCAAAATCCCGTTCCCGCATTCGCATCAAAACACCGCTGTAGAGCTTTGTATTACCCCCAACGCCATAATTTGTCTGCGGGTAAAACGGTTCCCCTTCTTTGTCGTACCATGGCTCAGGCCCGTGAAATCGCTCTTTTTTAAATACCTCTGTATCTGATAACTCTGAACTTTCTTGAGCTAAAAACTCTCCCCGCTCCAACACCAAAATCTGCTTGCCAGTCGGTGCGAGTTTCCGTGCCAACGTCCCACCGCCCGCACCTGTGCCGATAATGATCACGTCGTAGTAGCGGTCATCAACAATCATAGTAATTCCTCTACGTTGGTATCATTTCCAAACATAAATGAGAACAAATAGAACAATCCAGATGACATCAACAAAGTGCCAGAACAGGGAAGTGGCTTCAACGCCAAAGAAGCCATTGTCGTAATTGCCAGGAGTCAAAGAGCGAATCAGCATCAGCCCCTGTAGCAGAATCCCCGTGAGTACATGCAGTCCATGAAACCCGGTGAGCAGATAGAAAGTGCCGCCGAACAGTCCAGACGTAAACCCAAACGGCAAGCTGCGCCATTCAATCGCCTGCCCGTAGAGGAAGTAGCCACCCATTGCCATTGTGGCAACGAGAAACAGACGGAATCCCCAAAGTTTTTTGTCATGCAAATACCGCTCGGCAACATAGATGACAAAACTACTGGATATCAGGACGACTGTGTTAATTGCTGGATCTTTGGTTTCTAGACCCGTTACTCCAGGCGGGTACCAATCAGATGTAGTGGTTTTATAGACAATGTAGCCAACAAAGAAGCTGAGAAAGATGACGCTTTCTGATAGCAGAAACACAATGAAGCCAAACTTGCTGTTGCCTGCTTCATCATGCTCCTGCTCCTGCCTAATACCAGCTTCAATGTCTTTGGCAATTGAACTTTCTGCTGTCATAGTCGTTCTCAGCGTGGGGACTTAAGGATCAGCCGGTTTGGGATTTGGATTTGTAGCAACCAGTGGCTCGTTTTTGCCATAGCCGTAGGGGCCAGAAATGACGACCGGAATTTCTTCAAAGTTTTCAACCGGCGGCGGCGATGTCGTCAGCCATTCTAGCCCGATCGCCCGCCAGGGATTGTTGCCTGACTTCTCTCCCTGAATCCAGGAACTCACCATATTAAGAATAAACGGCAGCGTCGAGATTCCTAAAAGAAAACCGCCCAGACTCGCCAGCACATTCCAGTAGGCAAACTCTGGATCGTATGATGCCACTCGTCGCGGCATTCCCATCAGTCCAGCAGCGTGCATCGGTACAAAGGTGAGCGCTGTACCTACGAAAGTCAGGACGAAATGAAGCTTACCCAAACCCTCATAGTACAGCCGTCCCGTAATTTTGGGGAACCAGTGGTAGAGTCCGGCATAGATACCTAGCACAATTGTGCCGTAAATTACGTAGTGGAAATGACCGACGACAAAATAGGTGTTATTAACGTGAATGTCGAGCGGCACAGATCCCAGCATGATCCCAGTGATTCCGGCAAACACGAAATTGACAATTCCGCCCAGGGCAAACAGCATCGGTGTGGTGAGTCGCAGTTTGCCGCCCCAAACCGTCGCCACCCAGCCGAACACCTTAATCCCCGTGGGCACTCCAACCAGCATGGTCGTCACCATAAATATCAACCGCATCCAGCTTGGAGTCGCACTGGCGAACATGTGGTGGACCCACACTAAACTGCTGATGCCAGTAATCAGCACTGACGAAACGGCAATCACCCGGTAGCCAAACAGCGGCTTGCGAGCGTACACTGGCAACACCTCTGAAAAGATACCGAATACAGGCAGTACCATCACGTAGACCGCAGGGTGAGAATAAAACCAAAAGAAGTGCTGATACAGAATAGGGTTGCCGCCGCGTTCTGGCGCAAAGAAGCTGGTACCCACTGTCAGATCGAGCAGCAGCATAACAGCCCCAGCTGTGAGGGAGGGCAGTCCATATAGCTGAATCATTTGAGCCGCCAACACTGACCAGACAAACGCAGGTGTTCGGAACCAGGTCATGCCCGGTGCCCGCATTCGGAAAATGGTGGTGACAAAATTTACGCCGCCCATAATCGACGACACGCCAGATATTGCCACTGCCAAAATCCACAGAACTTGACCGTTGATCAGGTTGCCAGTGGGGTTTTGTAAACTAACGGGTGGATAAGCCCACCAGCCCGACTGCGAGGGACCCCCCGGCACCAGAAAACTGGACAGCATCAGCACCCCCACGACCGGAATCAGCCAGAAGGAGACCGCATTCAGCCGGGGAAACGCCATGTCTCGCGCCCCAATCATCAGCGGCACCAGATAGTTTGATAATCCCACCAGTACTGGAAACGTCCACAGAAACAGCATGACTGAGCCATGCATCGTGAACAGCGCGTTGTAGAGCGTGCGATCAACGAGATCTGATTCTGGGGTAATCAGTTCCCCCCGCATAATCATCGAAAAAATTCCACCGACCAGGAAAAAGAAAAATGACGTGATGATGTATTGGACCCCAATCACTTTATGGTCAGTGCTGAAGCTAAAAAAACGTTTCCAGTTATCAGGCGCGCCGGGATAGGGCTGGGCACGGGCGACACCAATAGCCTCAACGGGAATGTTGGTCATACTGTCCTTTAGCGATCAGGCTGGTGGGCTGTTAGGTTCATGTTTGGGAGCATAGTTCACAACCGGAGGCGAGGCAGGCGGAACCGTTTTCCAGCCGCGCAGTACCGTTTGTGCGTTCGATCGAGTGTATTCAAAGTCAGCCTGGTTGTAGGCTGGGGTTGGAGTTTGGGCGGCGGCATCTGCCAGCCACTGCCGGTAGTCGTCTAGTGACTGGACGACAACATCTGCCTGGTTAGCAGCAAAGTAGGTACCGCTGTACAGCGAGTCTCGCAAACGATATTTGCCAGGACGGATGGGGGTGAACTCAAAATCGATTGTGTGATTAGGCACCACATCCTGCTTCAGTCGAAACGCCGGGACATAAAATCCGTGGAGGACATCATCAGAGTGTAGGGCTAGATGAATCCGGCGATCAACCGGCAGGTGGAGTTCAGTACTGGTGACATTTTGGTTGGGATAGCGAAACACCCAAGCCCACTGCTTGGCAGTCACGTCAATTTGCTCTATCGGTTCGGTCGTCTCTTTTGCGGACGCAGCATAGGCGGACTCCATAAGCGCAGGCACATGCAGATGTACTAACTGGGTTGGACCTCCAGTCGCCATCTGAGTATAGGCATGGTAGCTGGCGGTGGAAAGCCCAAGCACCAGCAAAATCGGCACTGCTGTCCAAACAATTTCCAGGGTGTTGTTGCCCTCAATGGGTGGACCATCGCTGAAGTCGTACTTACCCGCTCGATGAAACAGCAGCGAGTAGACCAGTGGTCCTGTCACGCCCATAAAGACGAACGTACCCAGTCCTACAAAGATGCTAAATAAATTGTCAAACAGCTTCGCCTCGGCAGCAGCCTGGGGTGGGAACCAAGAATAGGACTGCTGCGCCATCCACAGACTAGCGATGACAACCAAAACCGCATAAACAGCAAGCGTCAAAATCGCGCGGATTTTCATGATCGGAGGAGCCAGAAAGGGAAGAGGGACATCTAACGCCTTACCTTGGCGTCTTTGCGCCTCTGCGTGAGAAAGAATGGCTCTCGCACTAGCCGAAGGCGTAAGCCGTTAGCGAAGCGTTAGGCGCAAATTAAGCAATGTGGTCTATCACAATTGCTGATTGGGATTTTCTCCCAGGCGCAGCAGTTGGTCGGCAGTGTTGTGGATGCCGAACTCACCGCCTAGATGTGCGCCTAGCGTACCTTGAAGAAACATTAAGAGGAAGATCGCTAAACCCGCCCCTAAATAGCTCCACTGCACCTGCCGCCCCATGTCCTTACGCCAGTTATAGCGTTGAAAGCCTCGCCAAACCGTCATGCCAACAATCAGGAACAGCAGCGCCACACCACCAACGGCATGCCACAGCATAGTTTCCATTGCCTGCAATCCCCAAGCGCTTTTTACATCGGTTAATGGCTCTGCCAGCAAGATCTCGTAAAGCCCAGTGGCAACGGTGAAAAACGTGACTGCGGCTGCGGCTAGGACGTTGTACCAACCCACGTCAAACAGACCGGAGCGGGTGACTGGAACGGCAAGATACTTGAAGACAGCCTTCTCGACGGGAAAGAGAACGCCCACAATGTCAAAGGCGATCGCGGCAATAAATAATCCCAGCGTCAAATGTACCAGGTTGGGATGAATGGGAATGACGTAGGGTAAACCGTTAGGACCTAGCCGCTCCAACTGATTAACTAAGTCTGAATTCATGATAATCCGCCTCCTCTAGTCGCTTCCACAACAGGGATGGTGTGCAACCCATAAACCCAGACCAGTAAGTCGCCAAGATAGGTTTGAAAGAGTACTAGCACGCCGAGCAACAACGTGAGAACCAGGTAAGGAATCGGTAGCTGCGGCTTGAGCTGCGAACGAATGACGTAACGCCATCCGGTAACACCCGCTAGAATGCCAGACAACGACCAGCCCAGCAAGGTGTGCAGATCGAGCGTAGACACCGACGTATTGTAAGGTTCTGACAAACCGGCTTCCAGTTGCCCAAAGATAACGGCAATGAAGATTGAAACTGTGGCAAAAGCCAGATTCCACCAGCTCACCTCATACAGTCGCGGATTTTTGGTAAGATACCCGACGAAATCGCAAACAACCGCAAACAGCACCATTGCAATAACAAAATGGACCACGATTGGGTGAATGGTGTCTGGGTAAGGGAGATTATGCTCATTGAGCGGCGGCAGATAGTTAAACACAGGTTCCCAAGGTGTAGAAGGAATTATAGTGAGCGCTGAGCGGACTGATTGACAGTTTGGTTGTTCAATGCATCGTGCCCCTTATTTCTAACCCGTAAGATACTTGCCGAAACGCCATCTTTGCCCATTCTTTCACAAAATCTATCTAAAGAGAGACTGAGTAGAGTTGTTAGTGTGGATTGATTAAGGTGGGGCATAGGGCATAGGGCATAGGGCATAGGGCATAGGGCATAGGGCATAGGGCAT
>CAXUIV010000306.1:0-6258 GCA_964250875.1 uncultured bacterium | reverse complement strand
TTGACTCGATAACTGTGCTACCAAAGGGTGCAGACCATAAGCTGGGTAAAACTGTTATATCACTGAGCTGATAAATAGAAGCCGTATTGGTGACATGACCGAGAAAGTTTACATTTTTTTCCAACCCTAAATCAATTGCCATCTGTTCCAAAGATTTCCTGTATTCCTCGCCTTGGCTTACAGGCTTCCCAGCAAGCAGTAACATCGTATTGGTAGCACTCTCTTGGAGTAAAGCAAAAGCTTTAATTAACGTTTCCAGTCCTTTTTCTCTATCTAGTCTGCCTATGTATGATATTACTCTGGTATTTTCAGAAATGTTCCATTCTTTTCTCAGCGCTAAAAAACCGCTTGAAGGTTTGAAGACTTCCGGGTCGGCTCCGTTGTGTACCACATCAATTTTTTCCTCTTTGCAGCCACTTCTCATCCAGTCCGATTTAGTTTGGTGGGAAACAGCAATGAACCTCTTAACAAGTTTTAGCCCTGTGGCAAGCGGACGAGGAAATCCATTTTGAGGCGGTGGAAGCTGGAGATAACAAACAAGAGGAGTACTTTTAAACAGAGCTAGCATGAACCCAAAAAAGATGTCTTGATATCGATTGCTGTAAACAATGCTGGCGTCGGTTACAGCAATCTTGTAAACATCAGCTAAAAACTTGAAAGTATGAGCAAGCCTACTGCGGTCAAAAATGAAGCTATCAACCTTTACTGTAGCTACACAAAACTCTTGATACCGCTCCAGCAAGTTGCCCTCTTTCACGTAGATCAAGCTAACAGTATGTCCGCGCTGATATAAACTGTGGCAAATTTCCAAAAGGTTCAGCTCTTGACCGCCTCGGGATGAAGATGGTTCATTTTCTAAAGCAATAACATGCATAAAGTTAGAATTTAAATTGACTTGAATATACCATATTTATCGCCATCGGGCACTGAATTTGAGGCTTTTTCCTTAAATGCAATACCTACCATGACTAAACCAGGCCAGAAAATGTAAATTAGAAGATCCAAACCTTCAGAAAAGGTGAAAACCAACAAGACCAACAGTATACTCAAACCCACCCTAGCCGTTTTACTGTTTTGGGCCTTGATAATTAAATCTATAAAGCTCCATAAGAAAGGAACTGCTAGGGCTATAAAACCTACCAGTCCTTTGATGAATAGAAGAGCAAACCAAGTGTCGTGCGAACCAATAGGCATGTGCTCCACAGTTTTTGGACCTGGACTTTCAGCAATGCCATGGCCCCAAACGGGTGCTTCTTTCTGCCAACGGTATAATTCTATTTCGCCTAGAAGCTTTCTAATTCTTGAAGACCCTGCACGAGCATTATTAAACTGCTCTCGAAAATCTTTAAACAGGTCTATGAGTACGGTAGCAAAGATACCTGCGAGGAAACTTACTCCTCCTCCTATGATTTGCATAGTAGGTCGAGTAAAGATTGGTGAGATCCAAGTTAGCAGTATCACGCTTGGTAAACAGAGCAGCGCTGCGCGTGAAACCGAAACCCAGACCATGGCTACCGCACCAACCATGCCGAGCCACCGCCACTTGTTGTTTGGTTCTTGACGAGCGAGGAAGAAATAGACATTGCCGACTAGTCCCAATGCGGGAGCCCAGGGAGCAAGCAACTGCATACGAATTTCATTTCCAGCAGTCGGGGAAAGCGGATCGAAGCTAGTACCGGCAATAGACACAGTATAGTAACCAGAGCCACCATGTCCTATGGCATGCAGTGGAGAAAGGTATGAAATTGCTGGTATGTGCAAGAAAATCATTAAATAGTTAACTGCAATAAAAATAAGACTTTGCAGACATGTTATGCAGATTGCTCGATAGATCAGCTGTGGCCGGACCTTAAGACAACCAGCAAGAGGCAATAATGCAAAGAGAGCCCATGATTTTGTAAAATCCAATAGTGAAGAAACGGTTTGGGCAACTCCTAGATCAAAATCTAAGTGCCCCATAACTACATCAATACTCATAACTGACATGCAGACGATCCACACCAGTACCACGAAGGGAACGGTGACTCTCTCCTCAACTGGAGTATCTTCAGTTTGACACCAAAGCTTTTTGCAGAGATATATCGCTAGGCACCAAGCAACTAAAGGTACCCAAATAAACAATGCACCAAGAAGGTAGAACCCATATGTTCCAATGATGGAGTACCAAAGGATCCGCTCCTCAAAATTCTGAGGCTTCATAATCTACTGTATTTTGTGTTGACATTGAATTCAAGGCGAAAAAACTGGAGTTCTATCTTCAATCTTTTCGCCTTAAATATGGATGTAACTACGTGTTCTTTGGGCGTAGAGGGCTAACCCGATCGCGCGATTGAGTTCTAGAATAACGTAGCCAGAGTAATACCAGGCCCGCGTCTATTAGCAGCGATCCTAAGGCAGTACCCAGTAGAACAAATGTCTTTTTAGGAGAACTCGGAGACTTGTCCAAGCTAGGCGCTGCTAACATTTGAATGAGAGGATAAGATCCCAAGGAATTTGACTTGCTAAGGTCCAATCTGGTGACAGTAGAAGAAAAGATTGCTTCAGTCACCTGCACGTCGCGCTTTAAGGCATCTAGAGTGGCCTCCTGTTGAGCTAGACCCTTGAGTCTATTCTCAAGCTGGAAAATCTGTTGATCCAGCGCTTGCGCTTGTGCTTGGATTGCTCGCTGGTCTGCCTGAGACGTCACCAAGTCGTCAAACATTTTCACTCGACCCGTTGTAGAGTTTGTGTTGGCGAGATTAAGCCGCTCTACAGTCGCCTGATCAACTGGTCGGTTGAGAAGAAATCGACTCCGGCTGAGCAGAGCTGCTTGCGCAGCATCTCGTTTCGCTCTCTGGGCAATTACTGTAGGATACTCAGAGGTAAACTGGGACAGTGAAACAGTCAGGCTGGCGCTAGCGTCACTATAGTCTTTTAGGTTTTGCTGAAATATTTGATCTGTTTGAAGGGCAAAAGCTTCTGCTGCTTGCTGAGACGATAAATTTAGACTGCTTGATATTTGTCCTAAACGGGCATTTGCCTGCTGCTGTTGGCTGACGACTACAGCTCTTTGTTTCCTTAAATCTTCAATGTTACTTGAAAGCTGCGACAGTTGCTCATTAGAAGTTAAGCCTGAACGAGCTTGGTAATCAGAAAGACGGTTTTGAGCAATTTCTAATTTCTTTTGAGCAGAATTAAGGGCTACCTGAGTGCCGAGGTCCCGTTGAGCAATCTCTTGAGTTCTCAGCTCACTGAGTCTTGACTGAAGAGCTTTGTAAAGCGCCAGAGATTTGTTCCGCGCTTCCTCCGGACTTGCTCCTTTAAGTTCAATCTCCATAATTGTGCTGCTGTCAACAATCTTAATTCGAGGTTGACCAAACTTTTCTGGAGGCATCTTCAGCTGAGCAGCAGCTGCCGCTATCACAGGTTCGCTCTCAGCCGTGAATTTATAATTCTGTCTTGGATCTTGGTTGAGAATGCTGTATGGAGATGAATTCTGATACGAGGCTTGTCCTATGTTGGGTAGATTAACGTTGGCGTCGGCTCCGGAGCTGGGCACAGTAATAGCCCAGGTGCTAGTATATGTTGGTTTTTTGACTTTTAGATAGAGTAAAGCTGACCCCCAGAGAGCTGCGTTGGCTAATAGACCTAGGGCTAGATAATGTAGCCATTGTCCCTGGTTTCTAGTTGACTTTGAGGAGCTAGAGATCGTTAAAGAATCTGTCGTCATCGAAAAGTCCTTGATTTGAAAAAGGTAGATACCGAAATTGCTAAAACAGTGAAATACGTCTTTAAAAATTATATAGATGTTGAGAATCCCTGAGGGGTTTGACCCATTAGGTTTTAAGTCTAGTATTGAGGCTCTGTGGAGAATGTACCTTTTTATACTCCTTGTTAGAGAAGTTGATACTTTAAGTTATACTACTCTTGCCCACATTAGCTATTATTACGAAACAATTTACCGATCGGAATAAGTTACAGCGATTCTTTTTGTCAACTAAACATTGGCACTCGTTTTATAAAGTTTAGGTAAAGTAGTTACCCAAAAGTGAAAAAACGTCAGTTCGAGGACCCTCTCAGCTTCTCAAAAGGCAAGGGCTATCGAACTGACGTCTGGTTAAGCTACACTAGGCTCTAATTCTCGACTACTGATTATTGAACGTAACCCTCACGCCTGAAGCAGAGACTATCATCTATGTAGTCAACTAAGATTGTGTCGCCTGGAGTGAAAGTATTCTCTAGCAACTTCGTCGCCAGCGGATTCTCTACCTCCCGTTGAATGGCTCGTTTTAAAGGACGTGCCCCATAAACTGGGTCATAGCCTATATCGACTAAATAGGTTAGAGCATCAGCTGATAGCGTCAGCTTGATTTTTTGGTCAGCTAAGAGGTTCTGCACTCTCTGTAATTGAATTTCAATGATTTGGCCCAGCTCACTGCGGCTGAGGATGTGAAACATAATAATGTCATCCACGCGGTTCAGAAATTCTGGGCGGAAGTGCGATCGCAATGCCTCCATCACCCGGCGACGCATTTTTTCGTCTTCATCATCAGAGTTGAGAATGTACTCACCCCCAATGTTACTGGTCATAACGATCACAGTATTGCGGAAATCAACAGTTTTTCCCTGAGAATCAGTAATCCGTCCATCGTCCAACACCTGCAAAAGAATATTGAACACATCGGGGTGGGCTTTTTCCACTTCATCAAACAGTACAACCGAGTAAGGAC
Source organism: uncultured bacterium (assembly GCA_964250875.1). Lineage (GTDB taxonomy): Bacteria > Cyanobacteriota > Cyanobacteriia > Cyanobacteriales > Chroococcidiopsidaceae > CAXUIV01. Next base: position 1,549 of record CAXUIV010000306.1, on the reverse strand, counting down.
GCCGCCGCACCGCTTCTGTCAGTTGACCGCCTTCTTCATAACCGATATATCCTGGTGGCGCTCCAACCAGCCGCGAAACCGAGTTTTTCTCCATGTACTCGGACATATCCAGGCGCACTAGAGCATCACCAGCATCAAATAAAAACTGAGCCAAGGCACGCGCTAGCTCGGTTTTACCCACTCCAGTTGGTCCCAAAAAGATAAAGGAACCAATAGGGCGACCGGGGTCTTTCATTCCGGCTCTGGCTCTACGGATTGCCGCTGACACCGCTGCCACCGCTTCTTGTTGGCCAATAACGCGCTGGTGTAGGTGACTCTCTAGCTGTAGCAATTTTTGGCGCTCTGATTCCAACAGTCGGTTAACAGGAATGCCTGTCCACTTAGCGACGATTTCAGCGATATCGGCTTCAGTAACTTGTTCACGCAGTAAAGATTGGCCACTTCCTTGAGCCTGAGCCAGTTCGGTTTCAGCTGTTTCCAATTGCCGGTGCAGCTCAGTCAACTTACCATACTTCAGCTTGGAGGCTCGTTCCAGATTAACTTCCCTTTCCGCTTGCTGGACCTCAATGTTAACCTGTTCAATTTCCTCTTTGATCTTCTGAATCTGGTCGAGCGAGTCTTTTTCAGACTGCCATTCGTCATTCAGCCCCTGCTGATCCGACTTGAGAGCAGTGAGTTCTCTTTCCAGTCTTTCCAACTGTTCTCGAGCCGCCGGGGCGCTCTCTTTTTGCAGCGACAGCCGCTCCATCTCCAACTGAAGAATCTTACGGTTGATTTCATCCAGCTCTTCTGGCTTAGAGGTAATTTCAATCTTCAGTCTGGCACCAGCCTCATCCACCAAGTCAATGGCTTTATCCGGTAGAAAGCGATCGCTAATATACCGAGCCGACAGCGTTGCTGCCGCCACTAAAGCACCATCGGAGATTTTGACTCCGTGATGGACTTCATAGCGTTCTTTCAGTCCCCGTAGAATCGAAATCGTGTTCTCAACAGTGGGCTGATCGACTAATACTTGCTGAAACCGCCGCTCCAAGGCAGCATCTTTCTCAATATACTTACGGTACTCATCCAGCGTGCTTGCCCCAATGCAGCGGAGTTCCCCCCGTGCCAGCATCGGCTTCAGCAGATTGCCAGCATCCATTCCTCCCTGTTGGGTTGCACCCGCGCCAACAACAGTATGCAGCTCATCAATAAACAGGACAATTTGACCGTCAGACTCGGTAACTTCCCCGAGAACGGCCCTGAGACGATTTTCAAACTCTCCCCGGTATTTGGCCCCAGCAATTAAGCTGCCCATATCAAGGGCGATCAGCTGGCGGTTTTTGAGAGATTCGGGGACGTCGCCATTGACAATTCGCTGGGCTAAACCTTCGGCGATCGCTGTCTTCCCCACTCCTGGCTCGCCAATCAGCACCGGGTTATTCTTACTACGGCGAGACAATACCTGCACCACCCGCCGAATTTCCTCATCCCGCCCAATCACGGGATCAAGCCTCCCAGCTTTTGCCTGTTCCGTTAGGTCTCGCCCAAACTTTTCTAGAGCAGCATA
>CAXUIV010000305.1:1735-6266 GCA_964250875.1 uncultured bacterium | reverse complement strand
AGCACAAGAGACCATTTTGGATCCACCTGCTGCTGTCTTCATTTTCTTAGTAGACAGGTTTTTACATATCTACCACTACCAGATGACACACTTCACTCGTTTGTCATGGATTGAAATTTCTTATGCAAACGGTTGATAAGTGATTGTAATTAGTCATAGAGTGATGATGCTTGCGCATTGGTAGCATATCTGCAATTGATCTTTTATAGGTTGCAATTGTTGGTTGGAACTGATTGCCTAATGCAGCTGATCGCTCCGCTTCTAGATTTGCCCCTCCGGCTCGAACTGCGATTGCCTTGCACTGCTCAGCGCTCAATGTCCTTGTCTTGCCGGGTTCTGCGGAAAGATAAAGATACACAACACAATTAACCCAAGAAGGGTCGCCGACGCTGTGTAGCGACTTAACTCCAAGCCGCCCTTGCTTATGGGTTTATCTAGGAAGTCACCGACAACCGCGCCAAGCGGTCGAGTCAGAATAAATGCCGCCCAAAATAGCGCGGTGCGGGATATGGTTGTTCGGTAGTACGCAGCTGCGATTGCTGCCAATATGGCACCAAAAACTATTGCACCGCCACTATACCCAAGACCTGCGGTATCGGCTGTCCAATCGCCAAGCGCAGTCCCCAAGGTTTGCGAAAACATGATTGTGACCCAATAGAACATCTCAGCTTTCGGCGTTTTCACAGTATCAACGGCAACCGAACCAAGAGTGCGATGCCAAAGGAATAGTGATGCCAAAAGCAAGGTCAGCAAGATCGTCGTCCCGCCCGCATAGCCGACGCCAAGAGAACGATCTACGAAATCTGCTAAGGTCGTTCCCACTGTTGTTGTTGCAATGATTGTTGTCCAGTAAAGGAGAGGATGGAATTTCTTCGCGAAAACCTGAGCTGTTACCGCACCAATAAAGATGGCGGCAAAGATTCCAGTACTGACGAGATAGCCAAGATTCATTGACATGGACACGGCATCCCCGCCAGTTTCACCAAGGGTTGTAGCAAGGATCTTTATGACCCAGAAGATCAAGATTACTTCTGGCACTTTGCTGAGACTATGTTTCTGTTTCACGTTCATCTTTTCCTTACTGCGACTGATCTTGCCCAATCTCAACTTTAAGTGTGGCCACCTGCAATATTGCTCCCTTCAGTCCGGATTAAGTGACCAATAAAATTTTCGAGACAAATTTGTACTCAAACGGGTATGACTGCCGCTGCCTGAGCGAGATTGCTCAACGCGGTTTAAAACCGTCAATCAGTCCGGTTTTTTGCCTTCGGGAGCATTCTCAAGCACCTTGCCAGTTTTTGCATCCACACCGACTTCATAAGTCCTTGTGCCGCTCTTGATATCAAATGAATAGCGCAAGCCACTGCCGCCACTTTCCTTCTCCAGTTCTTCATCCGTGATGGTTCCCGGGCGCGCCTTCAGGGCAATTTTGCGGGCATCAGATGAACGCACGGTTGCCAGTTGCGGGGGTGCTTGTGCCGCCTGAGCGATTTGGGCCATACCACCCAGCGCGATGGTGCCCATTGCTGCCATGACCCAGATGAGTCTTGTTGAACGTTTCATGGGAGTGTCTCTTGCCAATTTAGATGTGTAGTCACACTCTAAGAAACAAATGTCAAGAACTTGAAAAGATGACGGCGATGACTGACCTTGTAAAAAGCCATATCACCGAGCTGGGAATCATGCAGCTACGCTTTAACCAGCGCTCCTTTAGCCACTTGACAAGAGGAAAGAGGCTATGAGTCAGGAACCTGAGGTAACACAGTCAATAACGAAATGAAACCATAGGCGCACTATTACGCAGCAAAAATGATGTTTCATCAAGCGTAACCACCTAGGGTTAATCTAGCGGTGGCTTGAAACTTGTGTTTGAGGGGTGCCATTCCAGGAGAATGTTGGTTCAGCTTCGCAATAGCTCCATCTTGCCTCCCAAGGCGTTGGGAAGTTAGGCACTGCAAAGCGAATCGAAAATCGTCCCCAGGTGTTGCTCAACTTGCCAGAACCATCTTCTCGCGCTGTGTCACACTTGACATCCGATTTACCGACCCAATAGCCGTGATACATACCACGATTACTCACGACTCCAGCTAAACCTTCGATGAAGATGCTTCCTGCGGGATAAGTCCAAACGGCTGTCTTGCCGCGATCGCTCTGGTAAACAACTTTACCGTAGGTGCTGTGCCATACTTCATCTGCAATGGCGCTGAATGGCGTAGCCGCCAAGACAAAAACTACACTTCTGATCGCTAGCTGATGAAGTCTCATCATGCCCTCTTACTAGGTTTAGCGTAATTTTAAATAGAAACGGTGTCGCTTGCTGTCATAAATCGACCTCATATGCTTTAGTAAAGCCAGAAGTAGGCAATAAAGAGAGTGACAACTGTCAGCGGCAGACCAAATCGCAAATGTTCCCAAAATGATAAGTGATGACCTTGCTTAGCGACTGCCTCCGCCACGATTAGATTAGCGACAGAACCGAGTAGAGTCAAATTTCCAGCTAAAGTAGATGCTGCTGCGAGGAGCAGCCAGGTGCGATGGTCGGCATGAGGAATTAACTGGTGCAGCAGTAGTACCGCCGGAACGTTGGAAACGATATTCGACAGGATGGCAGTTATTCCTAGAATGCTGATGGGAGTATGCACGAAACCTGAGAACCAGCCTAACAGTCCCAGTTTTTGCACGCCTTCAGTTACAATGAACAGTCCAGAGAACATCACCAGGAGATCCCAGTCCACTTTTGACAAGATCCGTGCAGGCTTGATGTTGGTAATCAACAGGAGACCAGCAGCTATAAAGGTGGCTTCAGCAGGCGGAATGCCAATTAAGAAAGCCACTAACAACCCGCCAGTCACTAAGAGGCTTTTAACCAGTAGAGGTTTGAGGACGCGGTAATGTGGAGGACTTGCGTTTAAAAAGGATTTGCGTGATCGCACCTCAGGGTAGAGCCAACACAGCAATCCCACCTGCACCACTAGGCTCACCAAGGCTACAGGAGTCAGAGCTTTGGCAAAGTCCAAATAGCTAATGCCAGAGTAAGAACCGATCAGGATATTTTGGGGGTTGCCAGTTATGGTAGCAACCGAGCCGAGATTGGTCGCGCCAGCTAAGGCAAGCAGGTAGGGTACAGGGTTTAACTCTAAGGCTAGGGTTAAGCTAAGCGTCAAAGGAGTCAGGATCAGGGCGATTGTGTCATTTAGAAATAAGGCCGAGAGGATACCGCTACCGAAGGTCAAGGCAATCAGTAGACCAAAAGGACTCCGAGTCAAGCGCATAACTCGATCAAGCGCCAGTTGAAAAAAACCTGCACAGGTTAGATTGGCGTTGATTGCCATCATGCCGAACAGAAAAATCAGCGTCTTATAGTCAATCGCCTGCCAAGCCTCTTTCAGATCAAGTACCCCTAACGCCAGCAGCAAAGCCGCCCCCACAATGGCAATCGTGGCCCGATTCATTCGCAATCCGGGCAAATACCCCAAACCCAGACCGACGTATGTCAGTCCAATAACAATGGCCTTGAGAACGATCATGTGTTCAACTATGTCTGTATTAAGCTGCTGCCTTGTAGTGTAGAGTTGCATGCAACGTCTCTACATTTGAGTAATTATTGCGGCACGGTAGCAGCGCGAGCTTTTGAGTTCTGCGCATCTTTAGTTTCGGATACAAGGAACCAGAAAACTCCCAAAGCCACAACAGCGATCGCTGCTAGCATTAGAAAACCCACGTTGTACCCAGCCTTCTGCACGACAAATCCAGCTATCAAGTTACTGAGACCAGCACCAATGCCAATCGAAGTGGCGAGCATTCCTTGGGTGACATTAAAGCGACCAGTTCCCTTCGTGAGATCGGCAACCATCAGCACCGAAAGTACCCCAAAAATCCCACCAGCAACTCCATCCAGAATCTGGACGGAGACCAGAAAAAACGGATTGTGTGAAAACGTATAAAGCACGCCACGAATCGGCAACACGGCAAAGCCGATCAGGAAGACCCGTTTTCGCCCGCCTTCTGCTAGACGACCAGCCAAATTAGCTGAAGGTACCATGACCAACTGAGCGACGATGATACAAGCCGACATGTAGACTGTGCCGTCTATTCCTTTCCCTTTCCCGCCTTGGTCGAGGAGTTGACCCACCAGTGGCAGCATAGCTGCATTGGCAAAGTGAAACAGCACCACTGCAATAGCGAACATGAGGATGCGGCGATCGCTCAACAGCTTCACTATGCCTTCAGACTTCTTTTGACCATCATTTTCCTCATCCTCTCCCTCTCCACGCGCTACCTTATGGTCAATCTCCTTCTCCCGAATTCTTAAAACTGAATAAGCGCTAGCGACAGCCATAATTCCAACTAGGAAAAAGATGCCTTTGCGCGTCAGAAATTGACCAACAAAGCCAGCTAGAACGGCAACAAGCAAGTTGCCCGAATGGTTGAATGCCTCATTGCGACCAACCCGTCGATCTAGTTTGCTTTGCCCCACAAGCCCTAACGTGATTGCGGCGATCGCAGGTGGAAAAACTGCTGCGCCAATACC
>CAXUIV010000305.1:0-1635 GCA_964250875.1 uncultured bacterium | reverse complement strand
GCTGGCTCCCAATGTTGTGAAGCTTTTAAGTAGATGTTCAGGTATGGCCCAACACCATCCCGCACGTCAGCCAGAAACAGATTCAGGTAATCAAGTGACTGTAAACTTTTCTTGCTTGGTCTTCGCTTTTCCTGCATAAGTTCCCCTGATAAGGTTTCCGTCTAATAGAATTCCTGTGGGACAGGCGTCTCGCCTGTTTAAAAGAGGACGGGCAAGATGCCCGTACCACAAGAAAAGAGTGTCTTTACAAAAGTGAGATGCCTCCATTGGTCTCTGCGATCGCCAGCTAACCAATGGATTTGGTCTGCTTAACCTGGTGACGAACCAGCTGGGGGAACTGGCACAGGAATTGGCTGAGAACCATTTGCTGGTAGCACACCCGGCACTGGACCGTTAGTTGGCGGTGCATCGGGTTGAGGTGCTGAGGTCGGGCCGTAGTCCAACCTGCGCAACTGAGGGCCATTTGCTGGCGGCGCACTTGGCCCTGGATCGGAGGCTGGAGCAGAGTTGTCAGGTGGACGACGGTGATTTAACCGAGGACCATTAGACGGCGACACACCTGGTTGAGGCGCTGCTGCCGGTCCAGGGCCTGGATGCTGTCTGTGAGGTCCGCGCCTCAACGGTGCAGCGGACCCTGGGCCATTTGCTGTAGGTCCCTGACCTGGATGAGGGTGCTTGTGGTGTCCGTGACCTGGCTGATGGCCTTGGCCTGATTGACGATTTGGTTGAGGTCCTTGTGGAGGACCGTAGGAACGATTGTAGGGAGGCTCATTGAAGATGCTAGGACGTGGATTGCTCTGCGCTGATGCTGGGAGGCTAATTAAAGCACTAATACCAGCAGTTGCTACTAAAACAGCTACTTTGATGGAACTTATCCGATTCAATGAGTTCATTTGAGTAAATGCATGATTGCTTGGCAAGGTCACAATTAGCTAGTGCAAAAAGCGTGCCAAGCTGCTTTGCTCCAGTCTGAAAAATCCTTCTGGGCTGCACGCGCAGTTTGTTCGTTCAGCTCAGCTTGCTGCTGATAGATGCTGCGATCGCGCATGGCTATAGGTAACTATTCGGTCCTCTCTGAGGTTAGACCCAAAGCTTCTAACCATCTGGGCACCAAAAAGCCAGTTTTCATCCTGAGTCATATCAGACAGCTTCCACTCTGCCTCAATTACCAGGGCTGTTGCCTTTTGTGTGAGCTGTACCCACTCAGAACCCTCAGTATGAGAGAGGATCTCAAAAGTAATTTCCATGTAATTTTCCAGGTTTGAAGGCCACTGCTCTCACACCCTCAACACCTGACATTGGGCGATTGCCCCCCGTCGATGCAGGGCTGGACAAAGCAGCATTGCAGTCAGTGGCACACTAGCTTTGCCTACCGATAACCTCTGTAGAGACGTTGCATGCAACGTCTCTACACACTGGAAACTCCCACCAATCACTTTAACTGAACGATATTGGGTTTTTAGGGGACCTAAAGCAGCGTTAGTAATTTTATTTGGCACGCTTTTTGCATAATGCTAACTTGAAGGCATCTCTAATCGTACCCAGACACTGGTGAAACCCATCGTGTTATCTCGACGCTGGACACTCCGGCAGCAGTTGACCATCCTGACAATTCTGTTCTTGAGTTTAAGTGGA
>CAXUIV010000304.1:0-6267 GCA_964250875.1 uncultured bacterium | reverse complement strand
TGTCGCAATGCTACGATCTCGTTCGATGCAATGTCTTCAAGGTAAGAGGTAAAGAAATCTGGAGAAACGGCAAAGACTAGGTAAGCTCCTCCTCGCTCTGACTCAGAAAACGTTTCACATCCTGCCGGAGTAAATGAAAAGGTTTTAGCATGAGCGTGGTATTGAGCAACGCGATCACTCTCAAACGCATCATAACCGTCTTGGCACTCCAAGGCGAATCCCAGAATATGCCAGCTAGGGCGGTAGCGGACTGAGTAGGGCTGTCTAGGGCAGAGTTCTACGAGGAGGCGATCACCTATGAGGCGTTTTCCATACATTGGAGGTAACGTATCTGGAAACGATGTTGGATCAGGATCTCTGGATGTCATACCACCTTAATCCAAACTCAAAAGCTCGTTTGCCTAATTTAGCATTCATGTAACGACTTCTGCATTCGTGACGTAATAGCAAGATTTTGAGAAGTTGCTGAAACTTGAAAGACGCTACAAGCTCCTGCGCTCTATCGTTGTTTGTAACTAACGTTGGAGAAGTTTATGTTGCCCACTCTTGGAGAGCTAGAAGCAGCTACCACTCATATCAGACCTTTTGTTCCTGCAACCCCACAGTATTGCTGGCCATTGCTCTGCCAACTGGCAGGCTGTGAGGTTTGGGTTAAACACGAAAATCACACTCCAACTGGAGCCTTTAAAGTTCGGGGTGGGCTGGTGTTTATGGCAGTTGCAGCCCAAAAATCGAGTGGCGTGATCAGTGCCACTCGTGGCAATCATGGTCAATCTATCGGCTTTGCTGCTAGGCATTATGGCGTCAAGGCAACCATTGTGGTTCCTCATGGCAATAGTCCTGAGAAAAATGCAGCCATGCAAGCCTTGGGGGTTAAATTGATTGTTCACGGCCATGACTTCCAAGCGGCGGCTGATTATGCTCAGACCTTGGCGAGCGATGGAGGGTTAATGATGATTCCGCCTTTCCATCCACTGCTGATTAGAGGGGTAGGAACTTACAGTCTAGAGTTTCTTCAAGCTGTACCTGACTTGGACATCGTTTACGTTCCCATCGGTTTAGGATCTGGTATCTGCGGCATGGTTGCGGCACGAGAGGCACTGGGACTCAAGACAGAAATTGTTGGTGTAGTACTCAGTGAAGCCCCAGCTTACGCCCTATCGTTTGAACAGCGGCGGCCCATTTCTCATGATGTGACCGCAAAACTGGCGGATGGTATGGCATGTCGAAAACCTGTTGCTGAAGCACTGGAGATTATCTGGCGTCATGTTGCTCGTATAGTTCAAGTCACAGAACCCGAAGTAGCAACTGCGATGAAAATGATATTTGTCAGCACTCACAATGTTGCCGAGGGAGCCGGGGCCGCTGGCTTTGCAGCGTTATTGAGGGAGAAAGAGCAGAACCAAGGAAAGAAAGTCGGTTTTGTTTTGTGTGGCGGCAATGTCGATCGCGACGTCTTTGGTGCAGTCTTAAATCAATCATGAGCAACATTCAACAACATATTCTAATGCGCTAGAAGGCGGCTATCTCAGTAAATTTGCCGAGAGATAGCCCCACAAGTCCTTCGACTATCTTAAAGACAGACCAACAACCCTGAATCATACTTCTTGGCTTTGTAAACGATAGTCGAAACGATCCAGCTGAAAATGAAAATGCCAATGCTGAAGTAGCCAATCAGACCAAAGTTATCACCCAATTTACCGATGAAGTCCCAAAACGATCCCAAGCTCGAAAATAGTCACTTCCTCTAGCAGACGCAGTAACAATTGCGCGTTTGGTGATTCCTGTTAGCGCTGATAATTCATCTGATGTAAGTAAGACAGTGGTTTGCTCGACCGGAATAACTGGAAGTGCTTGATGCTTGTCGAGCGAGTTCAATGCCTGTTGACCAGAACTGTTCATCATATGCTCAAAGTTGCCGTCTCATTGACTGGCTTAAAAACTTTTGCTTTTACCCTAAAGTCTCGCTAACTGGAGAGTCAAGGGTTTTGAAGCGCTCAACCCAAAACTTCTAGCGGCAGATGAATAGTAAAAGTACTGCCTTTCCCCAATTCGCTCTGTAGCTGCAAACTGCCGTGGTGTGCCTGAACGATCGCATCTGCGATTGCTAGCCCCAAGCCAGATCCGCCAGTGCTACGGGAGCGATCGCTGTTGACTCGGTAGAATCGCTCAAAAATCCGCTTCCGATCCTCTGGTGCAATACCGATACCTGTATCCTGGATCTGAATCAAAGCTTGGTCGTAGCTGCTGTTTAGGATAACGGTCACTTGACCTCCCGCAGGGGTGTATTGAATGGCGTTCGCAATCAAATTAGAGACCAAGCGGTAAAGTTGCTCCGAGTCACCTGTGATGTAGAGAGGTTGAGGAACTCGTATATCTTTAGTCAGCTTGATACTGGCTGCGACCGCCAAATCTTCAAACTCCTCCACCAGGTCGCAGGTAAGGTCGCTGAGACAACAGGATGACCGTTTTGCCGGTAGTGCTTGCTGATCCAGGCGGCATAAGAACAACAGGTCTGTCACCAGTTGAGATAGTCGATTGAGCTGGCGCTGAATAATTTGTTGCCGGTCTTGCGCCTCCAGCGTAGGCAGGGCAGACATCGGAGGTGTGGATTCGACCGTTGCTTGGAGTGCTGCCAGAGGGGTACGCAACTCGTGGGCCACGTCAGCCGTGAACTGTTGCAAAAGTTGATACGATTGGCGGATTGGCTGCATGGCCAGTCCTGCTAGCAACCAACTAGAAACACCAACCAGCCCCATTGCCATAGGCAATCCCAGACCGAGAATCCATCTTAAAGTAGCGAGATAGTCATCAAAGTCTTTGAGATTTTGCCCTACCTGCATGTAGCCCCAAGGGATGTAGTTTTGGGTATGCAGCGATAGGGAGATTTGGCGGTAACGGTTGCCTTTGCGGTCGGAGAAAGTTTGCCAGCTTTCCTTGTTTAAAACAGGAGACATCTCCTGTGGATGAACGCCTGCAAGAGCAACCAGACGGCCTGAACGATCAAACAGGTGCATGTAATAGCGATCGCCTTGGTTAATTGCACCTAAAATGTGACGTTTGGGAGCAGCCGCCTGGGGACGACAGATGCTTCCAGCTAGACAAGCATCCGGTAAGAGTTGCCAACTGCTAAGTTCTAACTGTCCCGGCTGCCTCAGGGTTGGTTCGATGTCGTCGTGCAACGCTCCCGCCACAGATTTCAGTTCGCTATTCAAAGCCACCCAGTGGGCATGAGCCATAGCGTTATAAACTGCAGCCCCACATAAGCTCAAAATCAGGCCCATAACACCCGCATACCAGAGGGTTAATCGCCAGCGAGTCTGATAGAAAAGTTTATTTTGTTTCATGAGTCGGATTTAGACGATATCCCATGTGAGGCACAGTCTCAATCAGATCATCACAGCCCCATGACGCCAGCTTGCGTCGCAGCAAACGGACTTGAGCTGCTACAACATTACTGACTGGGTCTGCACTCATTTCCCAAATCTGATGGCGAATCTGATCGCGGGTAACAATCTGATTTGGATGTTTGACAAAATATTCCAGCAACTGGAATTCCTTGTTTGTCAGGGGAATGACCTGCTGCTCGCTCAAAGCGTTCTGAATGCAGACAGTACTGGTGCCGTAATCTAGGGTAAGATTCCCAACATGTAGCTGTGGAGCATTAAACTGGGGCGAGCGCCGCTGCAAGGCCCGCAACCGCGCTAGCAGTTCTGCGTTACGAAAGGGCTTCACCAAGTAATCATCCGCCCCAGCATCTAGCCCCGTCACTTTATCTTCCAATCGATCTTTAGCTGTTAGCATTAGGACAGGCATGGGATTTTTCTGTGAGCGTAATCGCTGACACAGCTCTAATCCCGATAGTCCTGGCAGTAACCAATCAAAGATTCCTAGCGTATATTGTGTCTGCTGGTTCTCTAAATAGCCCCATGCTTCAGTGCCATTTAGAACCCAGTCAACCACATACTTCTCTTGGCCCAGGTTTCGCTTAATCGCAGATCCTAAATCCGGCTCATCTTCAACCAGCAGAATTCTCATAGAATTAGTCCGTCAAAGATTTGTAAGCAGCGTTGACTCTTCACCGAATTAAAACCCTGCACATCAATTAATAGTATTATCTCACGAGCTACAGGCTGGAGGAAAGCTGCCATAGCTGTTCGGATATTAATAAAAACTTCAGCACCAACTTCTGGGTGAATTAATAATCTAATAAATGCCAAACCGAGCGACACCAAGTGGAATGTCTGCATCAAGACCAACGAATTTGGCAGTCACTGGATATACCCAGGCGTTAGAAACTCCTAGAATTCTGACGTTGTTCATATCAATATTAAGCCTAGTTCCAGAGGCAATTGATTGGGGGAACTCGATCGTAACTTTGCTACCATTAACAGAAATATGAGCATTAATGGCTCGTGCAGCCTTGTCAGATAACGTAATCTGATTGTCTACCTTTAAGCCATCTGGTACATTAATAGTTAACCTAGAAAGGGCATTGCTACCACTAGGAATTTGTAATCGGAAAGAGTGCCTTGTAAAGCTCGCAATGCTGGGCCGACTCCTTTGAGGAAATGCTACCGCTCCAGAAATATAAGGAATGTCTTCGGCCTCAGTTCTAGCATTTCTATAAACGGTAGGACCAGAAGCCGCGTCAGCGATGTTCGTGCCTAACATTGCTAGGCTAAAAATAGCAACATAAATTAACCTTTTCATTGAAGGACTCCTCTGGAAATAAACTCCCTATTAAATAGCATGACAGCCCTCAATGAAATTAAGATGAAATATTTATATCGGACTTTCTTACTCATAACTAGCTAGAGTCGCTTAAGCATTTTACTTAAGTGACTCTAGCTAGTCTTAGCATTTACTTATAAAGTCAACTTCTTTTATGCCTAAAGTACACAAACTCAAAGAATTTGAGGACATATTAGCCCTTTAGGCAAAGCCTTCTCAGTAACGGTTATTGAGCTGAGTCCAAAGACCAGTTTTTTATTGCTTGTACCAAGCTTGTCGCCACTGCTTCATCTGGTTAATTTCTTGCTGTTGTGATGTGATGATTGCTCTGGCCAGTTGCTTGACTTGAGGATGCTTAGACTTATCCAGGGCATCTTTAGCCATTGTTATCGCCCCCTCGTGGTGCGGCGTCATTGCATTGATGAAGCGGAGGTCAAAGTTAGCATCAGCAGCTCCTAAATTACCCTCCATCATCATGCCCTGCATTTGTTGAGAAGACATTGCCATCATGTGCCCCATTTGGGCGTCATAGGCCATTGGGGTGCTGCTAGCCTTTGGGTACCAGGCTTGTCGCCACTGTTTCATTTCCTTAATCTCGCGGTTCTGGTCAGCAATGATGTTGCGAGCTAGTTGCTTGATTTCAGGGTGCTGAGATTTTTGCAATGCTTCCTTGGCCATCACAATAGCGCCCTGATGATGTGGGGTCATGGCGTCAATAAAGCGTAGATCGAACTGGGCGTCAGCAGGTCCCAAATCCATATTCATCATGCCACCACCCATGTTACCCATGTTGCCCATATTTGAATGGTCCATTATCTGCTTGTCACCGACAGGGGACGTGCTAGCGACGGGAGTGTTGGATTCTGTAGTTTTTGCTGCGGGAGAGGTACAGGCGGCGAGAGTCAGACTGAAAATAGTAGCCAAGACGCTGCTTTTTAAGAGTGGGTTCATGAGGTTTTTGGTGATTAGGTGACAATGTAGGGAGATCTCGGCGTTGCGCCTTTACTCATGACTCTACAAAAAAGTTATGAAAATTGGATGAAAATCGGAGCGGGCTGGGGGTGCTATTAGCAGCTATGAATTGAAAGACGTTTTCACAGCAATTTCATCCCATTGTGATCGATGCTGGTGGGCACTATGGTCTGCGTGCTGATCAGGGTGGTTCATCATGTGGAGCATATTGGGACCGCCCGTGTTGAAGAACCGCGCTACCAGCAGCCCAGCGAGGATGAGAAATAGGATGTTCAGTACTGTCGTGTAGTTCAAGCTGATCGAGGCTTCTAGTACCTTGGCATTGCGCTCAGCCGGAACCAACCTCAGGACCTGGAACACCAGCTCGACAATTAGGGCAGAGCCAGCCATTGCAGCGTAGAAAGTGCAAAACAGGAAGGTGCTGACCTTTACCCCGTAGTACTTGCGGTAGATGTCAAGGATCGGCAGGACGATGAGGTCGGCAAAGATGAAGGCCACCACACCGCCGAAACTGATGCCGCCGTTCCACAGCACCGCTGCCAATGGGACGTTGCCAATCGA
>CAXUIV010000303.1:0-6295 GCA_964250875.1 uncultured bacterium | reverse complement strand
ATGAACTCACTTGGACATTGCAAAACGAGCAGCAGGAAACCGAAACACTCCGCTTCCATCCCCGCCTAGCCGCAAACGATCTGGCACCAATATATCAAGCGGTCTTAGCAGGACTGGGAATTGGACTCCTGCCAGAATTTCTCTGTCAGCCTGAGTTAGATCGTGGAGGCTTGGTGAAAGTTTTATCGCGCTGGTCGTCTACACCAGTATCAATTAATGCGATTTATCCTAGTCGGAAATATCTGCCTAAAAAAGTTAAAGTTTTCCTTGAATTTCTGGAGCAGAAGATCCGCAAGTAGTTAAATAGAATGAACTATACGACTATACGAGTAGGCTGGGAGTTAAATAGACTCAGCGGTCATTAGAGAAAACCTTGCTCTAAGTCAGCGCTGAATTGCTCTTCATAAACTTCAAATTCTGAGGGCGACAAAATATCGATCTCGCCAAACTTCTTCAGAATCAGCAAATCCTTATCCCCCGTAATAATACAGACAGCGTTACCTGTAAGGGCTGTCTCCAAAACCATGTCATCATCAGAATCGCGACACACCTTGCTCTCTAATGGAATGGGACAGACAACCTGCATTCTAGAACGCAAGAGAGTCTCGGCAGCGGCAGTATCTTCGTTCGAGTACTTGAATTTTTTGGTTAACTTCTCTCTCAATTCATCCAGAATAAACTCTGAAGTAATCGAAAAATGTACACGTAGGCACTGCTCGACAAGTGTATAACAAAATCCTTTAGCGATGAAGGCAGCAATCAGAACATTAGTGTCAAGCACTAGATTCATGAAACTATCTCGAAGATATCGTCATCGGTGTAGTTGGTCTGCGCCTTTTGAATCAGTTGGGAACGTAATGCCCGAAATTGACGAATGAACAGATAGTCTTCGATGGCTTCTTGAACGAGGCTTTCGGGGGAAACGCCTTCATTGTGGATAATATTGTCAAAGGTCGCTTTGAGTTCTGGAGTTAACGTGATAGTCAGAGTGTTTTCCATACAGTCATGCGCTATTATTCTACATCCTAAATATATCTTGTCTTAAGCGTTGTCAGGTTTTTAAAGTTTAGACACGCTGACGTGCCCGAAAGAGTACCGTCAGATAGATCACCAGACCAAAAGTGAGGTAGCTCAAACCTCGCACATCTGGAACTGATCCAAAGTGCAGGTCACTCGGCTGGAACTGAGCTAAAATCCCTCCTAGCCAGGGAATGAACAGTTTATCATACCCAACAATTAGAATGGCCCCCAGAATCGTTCCCAGGACATTCCCTGCTCCGCCTAGAATCGTCATAATCAGCACCATAGCCAAAAGCTGAAAATCGAGTAGATCGGGCGCGACGTAGGCAAAGGTGCCCGCATAAAGCGCACCTGCAATCCCAGCGATCGCTGAACTCAGAACGAACGCTAAAGCTCGGTAGTAGGCAACATCCACACCGCTACTAACAGCGGCAATTTCATCCTCACTGATTGCCAGCCACGCTCTGCCGATGCGAGAACCAATCGATCTGTGGCTAGCTAGAGTAACCCCAACCACCAAGACCAAGACAAGATAATACTTTTCAGTCGGATGGGAAAATGAGTGCCATAGAATCTGTGGTGACGGCACTGAGAGACCTCCGAGTCCACCCGTCCAGGTATTCAAATTAACCAAGATCTGAGGAGCGATCAGACCCAGAGCTAGAGTCACCACAGCCAGATAGTCACCGCGTAAGCCCAACGCCATTCGGCCCTTGAGCATGCCAAACAGCCCAGCTACCAACGCACTCAAGAGCAGCACAACGGTGAAATCAACCGTGTGTGGTAGAAGTGCAGCTACATACGCTCCAATCCCAAAACCTACGATGTAACTCAGATCCAACACTCCCGCCATCCCCAACAGCAAGTTTAATCCCAGCGCCAGCAAGATGAAAATGCCGATCTCAGTAGCGAGAATTTGCCAGTTTAGTCCCCAAAATGTATCGGCAGCAGGAAAGGCGATCGCCACTAAGATGAAAACCCGCAGTAGACGGTCATTCAACCGTAAACGACGAGCCGTAGTAGGCGCTGTAGCAGGGTCACGACCAAGAGGGGATTCACTCTGTTCTTCAGCCGTGATGCCTGTGGGTCGAAGAATCAACAGTCCAATCAGCAACACCTGCAATAAAACTGGTGTCCATTCGGCAGCCAGAAAATAGTCGCTTGCAGCGCCACATATCCCGATCGCTAGCCCACTCAGCAAAGCCCCTACAGGACTGCCAATGCCTCCCAAAATCGCAGTAGCAAAAGCAAGTAGCCCACTTTGGGATCCGTGGTTCCCGACCGAACGTTCGTAATAGAGTGCAAAGACAAAGGCCGCCGTGCCGGTCAACACCCCACCAAAGGCAAAAGCCCAGCGGATAGTTAGGTCCAGATTCACTCCACACAGTTGCGCTAACTGGGGATTTTGAACACAGGCCCGGAGTCCGCGTCCGAGGCGTGTGCGGCGCAAGAAAACACTCACTCCCAGCGCACATCCACAAGCCAGTAGCTGGACTAACAGATCGCTCAAGTGAACAGTAACGTTGAGGGGCAGACCAGCCGCCCGGATCAAATCGAGTCTGGGCAGGAGAGTCGGTATCCCATCAAGCGGCACTTCTGGCAAACCCGGTACGCTGCGGTGATCTTGCGGGACCCAGCTAGGTAGCATCGTCCTCCAGATCAGAGCAATTTGAAACAGGATAAATGAGAGACCCAGTGTTGCCATCAGTGGCGCTAGCTGAGAACGCCCTCGAAAAGGCGCAAAAGCTAACTTCTCAACGATAGCCATGAGCAGTGCGCCAGCAAGCAGGGTGACAACCAGTATCAGCCCTAACGCACCTATCAGCAGCGGCAACGGCCAATTTGGCTGCACACCGAGACTGGTGATGAGAGTAGTCACCAGCACTGATGACAGGGCAAAGATATCCCCGTGCGCTAGGTTAAGGATACGCACAGTCCCATAAACTACGGTGACGGCGATCGCATTGAGGGCAAGCACGGCCCCGTTTGACAATCCATAGACCAGGAGTTGGAGGATGAGTTCGCCACAGCTTAAGTCGGGACTACAAACCATTTTTCTTACAAGAGTGCTAATTCAAATCAGCCTCTCATATCTGCAACCATGACTTGTTGAGGTGATTAGCAATATTTACGAAGGTTCTTCGTTTTGCTTGAGGACCCAGGCCAAGTACGCCAATATTGCTTTGTCTTCGATACTTTCTTGCACCTGCTTGATGTAGTCTTGAGGCTCTACATCTTTTTGACTGTCCACTCGTTAAGATAAAGACGAACAAAGCAGCTTTCAAGCAACCTCATGTCAACGACTGGCTTGCTCACTCGCATTAACCCAAATCCCTGGTCAGTGTGGCGGTCGTCCCTGCATTCGAGGGATGCGCATCCGAGTCACCGATATTTTAGAAATGTTGGCGTAACTGAAATATTAGAAGATTTCCCCGATTTAGAACTGGCGGATACTCAAAATCTGGACGAGATGTGGTGGAATTAATGCAGAAGTTGGCAAAGGAACAAGGCTGTACAATTTTGCTTGTTACACATGACAATCGCATTCTCGGTATTGCCGACCGGATCATCTACATGGAAGATGGTCGCCTAGTAAGTAACGGCGTGGATACCTAAGTAGCAACAGCAATAAGTTTAGTAAAGCAGGGGTGACACGTCCAGAAATCAACTCTGACCGAATATCTATAGGCACTTGTAAAGCAGAGTAGGGGCCTATAGTGTTGAATTTCGGACCATTGAATTGATCCACTTACTAGCCCTCAATCATCAGCTTTTGTATAATTCCATTGCGTTTAGCAATTAGATAATTTTTGATTGTTTCGAGTCGCTGAATCTTGTCAGAAATCTCTTCGAGTTTGCGCTCAATGACCTTAACTTTTTCATCTGTTGTCATTGCATCAGTTTCCCAAGACTGAATCAGATACTTGATCTCGCTGAGAGTGAATCCTAGAGACTTGCCTTGAGCGATCAGCGTTAATCGCTCCACCATCTCGGAACTGAATTCTTTGTATATTCTTGTGCCTGCCCGTCGCTCTTCAGCATCAAGCAGTCCCATCTTTTCGTAAAAGCGAATCGTATCCTTCGACAAACCTGTTTTTCTGGATAGTTGCCCAATTAGCATGACAGCAGTTTCAAGAAAACACTTGACTGTTGACTATACTCCATAGTTTAAGCTGGTAACGAAAACAGGTTGAAAATGGATGTTGACAGCAATGGCCAAAACGGTGCTAATTACAGGAGCTTCGAGCGGGATCGGCAAAGCCACCGCGAGCTATTTTTTACGGGAAGGCTGGAATGTTGCCGCTGCTATGAGATCCCCAGCAAAAACCGATGACTGGGCAAAAGAAGCTATGTTGATTTGTCCACGTCTTGACGTGACGGATCCCGACACAATCACGGCAGCGATCGCTGAGACAGTGAACGAGTTTGGGCGGATCGATGTTCTGGTTAACAACGCTGGTTATGGGCTAACCGGACCTCTTGAGTCACTCTCGCCTGAACAAATCCGGCGGCAATACGACACCAACGTTTTTGGGCTGATCGCAGTAACGCAAGCAGTTTTGCCGACGATGCGCGAGCAACGGTCTGGAATGATCGTCAACGTCTCATCAATCGGAGGACGTCTTGCCTTACCCTTCTGCTCTGTTTATCACAGCACCAAATGGGCAGTAGAAGGACTAAGCGAGTCTCTTCGGTTCGAGTTACGTCCGTTTGGAATTGGAGTGAGAATCGTTGAGCCAGGTGGCATCCGCACCGACTTTGGCACACGCAGCATGGAGACAGTCCTCAAACCGCCCTATGATGTTATGGCTAAGAGGATGCTAGAGATGTATCAAGTCCGTGGGGACAAGTTGCCCGGTCCAGAAGGCGTCGCCCGCACAATCTTCAAGGCTGCAACCGATCAGTCGGGCAAGCTTCGATATCCAGTTCATCACTGGCCATATCTCCCCATGCGGCAAGTTCTGCCAGACTTATTATGGCGGCGGTTGTTAGGGTCTGTCGTTGATCCTCCAGCCGACTTGCAGTAGGCGTTGGGGCTTCTACGTTGAACTCGATGTGGATTTCAACCCTGATCTTATCGAGTCATTGTTCACCTGTGATGCAATTCATTTATCTGGCGGTAGTACTTATTACTTTTTATACTGGCTTCAGCAGCGCGGTTTGATAGAGCGCCTCCAGCACTATGCCCAACATCAAGGTGTACTAATTGGCATAAGTGCTGGGGCAATTATCATGACACCGGAAATAGCCTCGGCGCAGTTGTGTGGTGATGTACCGTATGCACCGCTCAGCAATCAGCAGGAATTGGATTTAGTTGAGTTTGCATTTGTGCCACATGTGCAGGACACGCTAGAGAACTACGCTCGGATGCAGACGTATGCCAACCGCCAGCAACGAGTTTTATACGGTTGTCACGATGGGGATGGGATTGTAGTGGTTGGTGAAGTGGTTACGTTGGTTGGCGATGTTGTAACCATGACACCGACAAGCTCCTGAGTGATGCCTTTTTAGGCGCATTTGGTGAAACTGAATTAGTATGATTTCCATTAAATACAAACAATTAGTATGATCTCAAGAATGTGGCATGGTAGAGTACCAACTTCTAAAGCCAAAGCATACCGGGAGTTTTTGAACACACGGGCAATTCCTGATTATCAATCGGTTGAGGGTAATGTCAGTGTCTACATCCTTGAACAGCCCGAAGGAGATATCACGCACTTCATAACGCTCTCATTTTGGGAGAGCATGGATGTTATCCGAGGTTTTGCCGGTCAAGATGTAGAAGTTGCCAAATACTATCCGGAAGACAAGGAATTTTTGCTTGAGTTTGAGCCGAGAGTCGTGCATTACGAAGTTGTAGGGCAATCATAATAGATGATCACTTTTTCTGAACAGTCAAAGTTAACAAACCAAGCGATCGCAGATGAGATGGACGCTTATCTCCAGGCTTGTCTGTCCAATCGCTACTTTATGGGGTCAGTACTGGTTGCCCGTGCAGGTGAAGTTTTGTTGATTGCAGGCTACGGCATGGCTAACCTTGAACATAATGTTCCCCATACGTCCCAGACCAAGTTCCGCATCGGTTCCATTACCAAGCAGTTCACGGCAGCGGCAATTCTGCAACTTCAAGAGCAAGGGTTGCTTCAGGTGCATGATGCAATTTCGATCTATCTGCCTGAATACCCGAACGGTGAGCAAATTACGATCCATCACCTGCTTAACCACACTTCCGGGATTCCTAACTTTACGGAATTGGATAACTTTGAGCAGATAG
>CAXUIV010000302.1:0-6302 GCA_964250875.1 uncultured bacterium | reverse complement strand
AAGCTGGTGACAAGATTTGAACTTGCGACCGGCGGTTTACAAAACCGCTGCTCTACCCCTGAGCTACACCAGCGCCATTTCTCACTATATCAAATGCTCGCGTTCTTCAGCAAGTCTCCAGCATCAGCCCGATCGCACTTACCTTGAGAAATCGTGTTTGCAGCGAAGACTACTGGGCGAGAAGCGGAAATATCTGATAGGGTTTTAAGACAAAAGGGCAACGCATTGTTCTTCACTCATCAGGGATTGGCATGGCAGCGTTGAAAGGAAGAGATTTATTAAGTCTGGCAGATCTCAGTGCTACAGAGGTTCAAGAACTGCTGCAATTGGCAGCGGAGCTCAAATCTGAGCAGATAAACCTACGGTGTACTGTCGGGGCGCATAGTCGTGTGCCGGTACTGGGCTTGCTATTCCAGAAAGCATCGACTCGAACGCGGGTCAGTTTCTCTGCGGCGATGTACCATCTGGGTGGACAGGTGATTGACCTTAATCCCAGTGTCACCCAAGTCAGTCGCGGGGAACCCGTGGCAGACACAGCGCGGGTGCTAGACCGATATCTGGACATCTTGGCAATCAGAACGTTTGAGCAGCAGCAATTGGAGACGTTTGCCCACTACGCCAAAATTCCCGTCATCAATGCCCTGAGCGATCTAGAGCATCCCTGTCAGGTGTTGGCAGATCTACTAACAATTCAAGAGTGCTTTGGTCAACTTTCCGGGTTGACGTTAGCTTACTTGGGTGATGGCAATAATGTTGCTCATTCGTTGCTATTGGGCTGTGCGTTGGTAGGAATGAATGTCCGAATTGCCACCCCGCCTAAGTATCAGCCTGATGCGGGAATTGTAGAGCAGGCACAAGCGATCGCAGGTAGCCAAATAGAAGTCATGCTGACTGATGATCCCCAAGCAGCGGTAAAAGGCGCTACAGTACTCTACACAGATGTCTGGGCCAGTATGGGACAAGAGACGCAAGCCGATGCCCGGATGCCAGTATTCCAACCTTATCAGGTTAATGAGCAATTACTGAGCGCTGCTGACCCAGAGGCAATTGTGTTGCACTGCTTACCAGCCCATCGCGGTGAAGAGATTACCGATGAAGTTATAGAAGGACCTCAATCCAGGGTTTGGGACCAGGCAGAAAACCGGATGCATGCTCAAAAGGCATTGCTTGCTAGTCTATTAGGAGCATCTTAGGGGAGGCGAAAGGCGAAAGGCGAAAGGCGAAAGGCGAAGGGGAAAAGTATATACTCGCTCTCTCCATGCCCCATGCCCTATGCCCTAAATTAATACAACCAAATTGTTAAATTTTTTGCCATACGGCCATTTATGTAGTACGAATGTTCTATATACCTTTGCTTGTTAATTCGTTTAAACTTTATGGAACGCTTGACTGAAGCTCAGCAACAACTCTACAACTGGCTAGCAGAATACATCCATCTGCACCAGCATTGTCCTTCAATCCGACAGATGATGCAAGCAATGAGCTTGAAGTCACCAGCACCGATTCAGAGTCGATTGGAGCATCTGCGTACCAAGGGATACATTGAGTGGACAGAAGGTAAGGCGCGGACGATTCGGATTTTGCGACTTGAGAGGCAGGGAGTGCCGGTTCTAGGAGCGATCGCCGCTGGTGGTCTACTTGAACCATTCACCGATGCTGTGGAGCATCTAGACTTTTCTAACATGCTTCTACCGCCCCAAAGCTTTGCGCTGCGCGTCATGGGCGATAGCATGATTGATGACTTGATTGCCGAGGGAGATGTTGTAATCATGAAACCAGTGCCAGAACCCGATCATCTGAAAAATGGCACCATTGTTGCCGCACAAGTCGATGGATACGGCACAACTTTAAAACACTTTCACCGGAGGGGCGATCGCGTCACCCTTAAACCTGCAAACTCCAAATACACACCTATTGAAGTTGCCGCCGTCCAGGTGCAGGTGCAGGGAGCGCTTATCGGTGTTTGGCGGGGGTACGAGCGGTAAAGAGGTAAAGAGTGCGGAGTGCGAAGTGCGGAGTTGAGAATAACTCCGAACCCCGAACTCCGAACTCCGCACCCACACCTCCCCATCTATAAGCAAGATAGATGCACACCACCACACCAGGATACCCAAGCATGCCGCCGTCTATTGAACTGCGGCAGTATCAGCAGCAAGCTGTCGTCAACTGGTTTGCCAATAAGGGGCGAGGTACGCTGAAAATGGCCACAGGTAGTGGCAAGACGATTACAGCACTGGCGATCGCCACTGAACTCTACCAAAAAATTGGTTTACAGGTGTTGCGGGTTGTCTGCCCCTACCGGCATTTAGTTACTCAGTGGGCGCGAGAATGTCAGAAATTCAATCTAGAGCCAATCTTGGCCTTTGAGAATGTGCGCAGTTGGCAGAGTCAACTGTCATCAGAACTCTACAACATTCACTCTGGCAACCAACTGTTTCTCACAGTGATCACCACAAACGACACGCTGATGAGCAGTGGGTTCCAGTCTCAGCTGCCGTATTTTCCAGATAAGACTTTGATTGTAGGAGATGAAGCTCACAATCTAGGGGCGCGGCGTCGAGAGGAAAGTTTGCCCCGGCGGGTAGGATTGCGACTGGCTTTATCTGCAACGCCTGAGCGGTATTTTGATGATGCCGGGACCCAATCTCTATTTGATTATTTTGGTCCAGTTCTAGAGCCAGAATTCACCCTAAAGGACGCTATTCAGCAAGGGGCACTCGTACACTACCTCTACTATCCTGTTCTGGTGGAGTTGACAGATGTAGAAGCTCGTGCATACGCCAAATTAACTAGAAAGATCGGACGGGCACTCCTGTTTCGGGGTCGAGATGTCGAACAGGTAGATAGTGAGGATGAGGAGTTAACGCCGTTGTTGATGCAGCGGGCGAGGTTGATCGGAGCAGCCGACAATAAGTTAGAGGCTTTGCGTGCTTTGATGGCTGAACGCCTCAATACTCAGCATACCCTGTTTTATTGTGGTGATGGTTCTGTAGAAACAAAGGCAGTGGCATCTCTGCGTCAACTGCAAGAAGTTGCCAGGATCCTGGGGGTTGAGCTGGGGTATAGGGTGAGTACGTACACAGCCGAGACGCCTCTGGAAGAACGGGAAGACTTGCGACATCAGTTTGAAACGGGGGAGTTGCAGGGTTTAGTGGCAATTCGCTGTTTAGATGAGGGAGTGGATATCCCGGCAATTAAGACTGCTGTCATTCTGGCAAGTAGTGGTAATCCGCGCCAGTTCATTCAGCGCCGGGGGCGAGTGTTGCGTCCTCACCCAAGTAAACAACGCGCTACCCTATTTGACATGATTGTACTGCCGCCAGAGCTAGACAGAGAAACTTTAGAAGTAGAGCGGAATCTGCTACGCAAGGAATTGCGGCGGTTTGTGGAGTTCGCTGACTTGGCAGACAATGCTGGTGAAGCCAGAGTAAAGCTGTTGGCGTTGCAGAAGAGATATGGGTTACTTGATATTTAGATAGACTGTCACAAACCCCATAGGTTCTTCGTCTTAATAAATAGACGTTTTATGACGAAGAATTGCCCATGAAGCTGCTTGAGATCCAATCGAGCGTCCGTCAATCAGGTTCTATTTCTCGTAGCCTGAGCCAAGAGTTTATTCAGGCTTGGGAGACGGCTCACTCTAAGCCTCAGTACAGGAAGCGTGATGTTGGGGCAAATCCTCCTGCCCATCCGACAGAACTTTGGACAAAAGCGAATTACATGCTTCCAGAAGCGCGATCGCCAGAGATGATCGCGACATTAGCCGACTCTGAGATTCTGATCGAAGAATTACTTTGGGCTGATCATCTCTTATTGGGGGTGCCGATGTACAACTTCAATGTGCCATCTACGCTGAAGGCATATTTGGATAACGTCGTCAGAATCAATCGAACATTTACCTTTAACCCAACAACCTATACCTTTCAGGAACTGGCAACAGGTAAGAAAGCATTGATTATCACACCGAGCGCCGGAAATTTTGTCACAGGAACTCCGCTAAGTGGGATGAATTTTTGTGATACTTATCTGCGCTCAGTACTGAGGTTTATTGGAATTGATGACGTAACGATTGTGCCTATACCAGATCAGTTTATGTCGGACGAGATTCGGCAAAGAGAGATTGCAACCGCACAAGCCAAGCTGATGAACTTAGCAAAAGACTGGTAATTTATGACTCGACTAGAGTTATTTAATCAATATCGCTCCTTACTGTTTGCGATCGCTTATCGAATGCTTGGCAGTAGCACCGATGCAGAGGATATGGTGCAGGAAGCCTGGATACGTTGGCAATCAACTCAAACAGCAGTGCAATCCCCCAAAGCATTTCTGTCTAGCATCATCACCCGTTTGTGTGTCGCTCAACTTCGGTCTGCTCGTGTGCAGCGAGAAAGGTATGTTGGAGTATGGTTGCCAGAACCATTAATAACTGAACAGGCTACTGATACCGGAGACGATGCTGAATTAGCTGAGTCTCTATCGTTCGCTTTTTTAACACTGCTTGAATGTTTGTCACCAACTGAACGAGCAATTTTTTTGTTGCGTGAAGTATTCAATTATGATTATGTAGAAATTTCCAAGATTGTCGGAAAAAGTATTCCCAACTGCCGCCAGATTGTTCATCGTGCCAGACGGCATCTTGTTCTGCGTAGACCTAATGTTAGACCATCTATTCAACAAAAAGAGGAGGTTATTGCACAGTTTCTGACAAGTTGGAATCAGGGAGATTTGCATACGCTTGTTGCACTGCTGGCAGAGAATATCACCTTTTGGTCAGATGGTGGTGGCCAGGTAATAGCAGCACAGCGACCGTTGTATGGTTGTGAAAAAGTGGCTCGTTTCTTAGTCGCAATTCGACGGACTCGACTCATCCCCTCAATAAGTTCTCGAATCATTCAAATTAACGGCCAGCCTGAAATTCTGAATTTTGTTGAGGGGAAGCCCCAAAGCATTTTTAGTTTTGAATTTGCCAGTGAGAGGATTGAAGCAATTTTTGCAGTGGTCAACCCAAACAAGCTAAAAGCAATTCAACTGTCCTTGGCGCTCATGGCGTAAATGTTAAGAGATAAGAACAAAGTGGTATTGTTAGTTTAAGCCTGCGACCAACTCTTTGTAGCATGGAGGATGATCGTCTCAAAGGCATTTATAGAGCTTTATGGCATATCTTTGGTTTAAGTCAGTTCAGTATGTTGCCCGGTTTGGGGATTATTCAGGGAAGCTTTTGTCCCCACTACGATGGAGAAGTTGAACGACGACCCTCTCTGCATCAGTTGTTAAATGAGGACAAGATCATCAATGGTTACGCAGCAGATGACGGAGCCGCAGCACATTTCGTTGATGGCGAGTTATCTTGTGCAATCAGTTCACGCCCTCAAGCTAAGGTTTATAAGATTGGCAAAGTAGATGGACAGGTTGTAGAAGAGGTGATTGAAACCCATTATCTAGGTCAGTAAAGAGCCAACGCGCAGTCGAACAATTCTGTTAGAGCGGATTGGCGAATGTCTTGATGTAGAGTCAGAGACTACTTACAACCGCTCAACTGGATCGTGATGCGGCTGGCAAAAGGATGAGAGGATGACCCGATGCAGAGTAAGAACCTACATTTAGAGCCGCTTACTGCCGCCCATGCCGACGATCTCTTTTCGACTCTAATCGCGCCCTCCGTCCTCGCCTTTATTGATCCAACTGGGAACCCACCAACTATAGAGGAACTCAGGGCGGAGTACGCCATCCGTGCGGGCGGACCTGTGAATTCGATAACCCCTGCTGAGCGATGGTTCAACATGGCGGTACGTTTAAAAGCCCCTTCCTCTCCAGCGATTGGTCGCCTTGAGGCGACAGGGTACGGCAAGTGGGGCGAGGTAGCATACTTGTTTGGTGAAGCCTGGTGGGGAAAGGGATTAGCATTCGAGGCGATGCTCTGGTGGCATGATTACCTGGCTGCTGCTATACCAGCAACCCAATGGTGGGCTACAGTACATCCAGCGAACCAGAGGAGTATCCGGCTCCTGACACGTCTTGGGTATGAGGAGGTGGACTCGATCAAGCGCCCGAAACTCCACTCCTATGATTCAGGCGATCGCTGTTTCGTCCGATCGTGAGTGTTTAGATCTTGGTTGAGGAACGGGCAGGATTCCCGTACCACAAGAAGAAAGTAGTCCCACAAAATGAGGAGATGCACCCGGAAAATGGAGAGATAGAATCTGATTCAAACTCCAAACTCCGAACTCCTTAACTCCGAACTTATTTTTGCGTACCTTTGCGGATAACATATACAGTCTCTGTGTTTGAGAATTGAGAGATAT
>CAXUIV010000301.1:0-6331 GCA_964250875.1 uncultured bacterium | reverse complement strand
CTGAGGGTAAGCCTGCTGCCGTGCGCGATCGCTGTTGTCATCGTTCGGCTCAACTTTCCTTAGGTCGTGTGGTTGATGGCAAAATTTGCTGTCCCTATCACGGCTGGCAGTTCGACGCCTGTGGCACCTGTGTGCTAGTTCCTCAACTGAAGCAAGAGCCGATTTCTTCCAGCTATAGGGTGGAAGCATACCGTTGCACAGAGCGTTACGGATACGCCTGGGTCTGCCTAGAAGAACCTTTGAACGATATCCCCACAATCTCTGAAACAACAAGCTACCGTCTGATTCACGAGTTTTATGAACCGTGGCAGTGTGCAGGATTGCGGGTGATGGAAAACGAGTTTGATATGGCTCATCCGACTTTTGTCCATACGACCACTTTTGGCAGTGAAGACCACCCCACTCCAGAGGTGCTGGAACTGACCGAGACAGAATCGGGCCTACATGTGCATGGAGTTATGGGAGTTGTGAATCCAGAACTGCAACGGCAGAACTTGAAAATGGGTGAACAACAAACCGTTCGCACTCTTGACATGACCTGGTTCATGCCATTTACCGTTAAGCTGCGAATTGCTTACCCCAACGGGCTAGTCCACATCATTGTGAACACGATGACGCCGATTAGTGACTCAACCTCCCAAATGGTGCAGTTTTGTCTGCGAAACGATACGGAGGCAGACACGCCCAGCCAAAACGTGATTGACTTTGATCGTGCTGTCACCTTAGAAGACAAACGTATCCTAGAAACAACAGACTACGATGTGCCGCTGAGTCCGAGTCAAGAACAGCATATGTTGACGGATAAACCTGGAATTGTGATGCGCAAAAAGCTTGCAGCCCTCTTGAAAGCGCATGGCGAGGTGGAACAAACGAGGGCGAATGGTGGGGCTACAGTAACAAACGGTGCGAAAATTCTTGCTTAGACTCTGGATAGAATTTGTTCCCTATGACGAAGACTGCTTACCGAATTGATGACCTATTTGCCCAGAGGGCTAGAACGCTTTTACCACCAACCTATGGAACAGAGCTAACCAAGATTACTACTGCCAGCTTTACCTACGGTTTAGCTGACCCAGAACTGTTTCCCCATGCTGACCTTGCTGATGCCGCTACATCTGTGCTAGCTGAAGATGCTGCCAATGCCCTCAACTACGGCCCAGCCTCTCCTGAATTGGTCGAACAGGTTAGCCGCCGCTTGCAGGCTCAGGGCATCGCTGCCGATCCCAGTAGGGTTCTGATTAGCTATGGTTCTGGTCAGATTCTGGGCTTACTGCCGGACGTGTTCGTTGAACCAGGTGACGTGGTAATCGTTGAGGGACCAACCTTTCTGGGTGCGGTGGGTAGATTTGCGAACGCTGGCGCACACCTGATCGCTATCCCCACCGATGAGTTAGGGCTGAATGTGGATGCTCTTGAAGAAACTTTGGGGGAGTTGAGAAAACAGGGCATCCGACCCCGGTTTATTTACACAATCCCAAACTTTCATAACCCTACCGGCACCACGATGCCGCTGTCACGGCGCAAACATCTGGTGAGTGTCGCTGCTGAGTATGGTGTGCTGATAGTGGAAGATGATGCCTACGGCGATCTGCGCTTTCGGGGAGAAGCGTTGCCGACTCTGGCTGCGCTTGATCAAGCAGGTTGGGTGCTGCATTTGGGCACTTTCTCGAAAATCATCGCTCCTGGTGTGAGGCTGGGTTGGGCTTGTGGCGATCCAACCGTCATTGAACGGCTAGCAATGTTCAGAAGTGAAGGGGCACCTGGACCATTTGTGACGCGGGTTGTTGCCCGCTATTGCGCTACTGGCAAGCTAGACGCTCATATTCAAAAGTTAATCGCTGTTTACCGCCACAAGTGCGACCTGATGCTGGAGGCGATCGCCAGTGAGTTTCCCAAAGACGCGATCGCCTTGCAGCCTGACGGTGGCTTCTTCGTCTGGTGTCGCCTGCCGCCAAGTCTGAGTGCAGCTTCTTTGTTAACCGCTACCGCAGAGCGAGGTGTAACCTTTCTACCCGGCACCCGTTGTTATGCCAGTGGTCAAGGGGACGATGCTATCAGGCTAGCCTTTAGCTTTCAGCCAGCCCAGAAGATTGTGGAAGGCATTGCAGTTTTAGGAGCGGTCATGCATCAGCTGCGCTAGCGGAATACACTCTCAAAACTTACTTATACATATCGGGGAACTGTTTGCGGAACTGGTCAAGCTTCGGCAAGTCATTCACCACCACGTAGGGATAGTTCGGATTGCGGTCGATAAAGTGCTGATGGTATTTCTCCGCCGCGTAGAATCCTTTCAAGGGTGCTAGCTGAGTCACAATCGGCTTGTGGAAAACGTGCGCCTTGTTCAGTTGCGCCATATAAGCCTGCGCAGCCTGCTTCTGCTGGTCGTTGGCAAAAAATATGGCCGAACGATACTGCGTGCCCTCATCAGGACCCTGTTGATTCAACTCTGTTGGATCGTGTGCTACCAAAAAGTAGATCTTCAACAGTTGGTTATAGGAGACTTGCGATGGGTCATAGGTAACTTTCACTGCCTCAGCATGTCCCGTCTCTCCAGTGCTAACCTCCTCATAGTGTGCAGTCTTCGCACTGCCGCCGGAAAAGCCAGAGACGACATTGGTCACACCTTTCATGTGTTCGAAGACTGCTTCCATTCCCCAGAAGCAACCTCCAGAGAGGACTGCCGTTTGTGTTCCCTTTGGCGCAGCAGTCGAGATATCGGTAGCGGGAGCAGAAAGCATTGTCCGGAACGCACCGTAAGCGAGTACAGCAGCAGTCAGCGAAATGATGGACAAGTTGCGCACTAGGTGATGGGAAAAACTGCGAGTTGTCATGGGTTGTGAATTCCTCTAGTGAGTAAATCGTGCTTAGCTCTCAGGTTGAACCGAGAGGCTTGAGAAGCTTCTAATTGATATACGCAGGGAAAGCTTTAATAGATGTGTTGCCTGAGTGCGTGCGATCGCCAGCTCAAATACTCTGTTTTGCTAGGGTCGGGTACGGCAGCCACCTCAATCCTAAATGGAAGAAGTGGATGTCTGAGGAGGCAAGAAAAATATTTGCTCTTCTACAAAGCTCATGCACAACATGCTGGCAACGTTGCATTAGAGAATATCATTTAAAAGTGAAGAAATGGATGTATTTTTAGAGGGTTGTTCAGCATGCATCTGCCCAAACAGACTGCTCTGATCGTCGTTGATGTCCAAAAAGGCTTTGACAATTCTAAATGGGGACGGCGCAACAACCCTGAAGCAGAGGACAATATTGCAAGTCTTCTTGCTATCTGGCGTCAGACTAAACGTCCTATTTTTCACATCCAGCACCTCTCCCGTGAACCAGATTCAGTTTTGAAGCTTGGTACTCCTGGTTGCGAAATTAAGGAAATTGCTAAGCCGCTAGCGCACGAGCTAGTGATTCAAAAACAGGTCAATAGTGCTTTCATTGGTACCGATCTGGAAGCAAAGCTGCGACAGGAAGGTCATACAACTCTGGTAATTGTTGGGTTGACCACGAATCATTGCGTTTCGACCACAGCACGGATGGCAGGCAATCTAGGCTTTGAGACCTACGTAATTTCTGACGCTACGGCAACTTTTGACCTCACCGGGCCTGACGGACAACACTATAAGGCTGAGGAAGTTCATGCTATTTCGCTAGCTAACTTGCACCAGGAATTTGCCACGGTAACTAATACTGCAAATTTGGTAGGGCAATTTCTGGAGTAGCGATTTTGACCTAGTCGCACCTGACGTTGAACCTGAGATTAGCTCTGCATGAGGGCGGCGATCGCTTCGACTAACTCAGCGACTTAGCTCGTACAGCGCGGAACATCCCAAATCGGCAAAGACCCGTGCCAAATGCTAACCGCATCAGTAGCAGGGTGGGTACTTCTCGCAGAGATTTAATCAAACCAGACGGACCAAAACGCACTAATCCCTCAGGTCGAGCTACTCCCTGCCAGATGGAATCAAGCCAAGAAGGAAGTGTTTGTTGAGTCCAGTCTGCTGTTAGAACTTCTCCCTCGACCAATCCCGTTGCTGCCAAAAGCTCAGAAAAACCTTCGATGCTTGAAAACGCGGGGTGAGACCACTGATCGAGCAGTTGCCGCATCACGGGTTTTTCCCAAAAGTTGAGCGGGTTTTGGCGATCATCCCTCTGATTCCAGTCGGCTAGAGCCAGCACGCCACCCGGCTTTAGTACTCGCATCAACTCTTTGGCGAAAATGGCTTTGTCTGGCATGTGTGGTCCCGCTTCAATCGACCAAACGACATCAAAACTCTCATCTGGAAACGACAGTGACATGGCATCATCCACCAGAAACTGCACATTCAGTTCTTTAGAAGTTAGCTGCTGGGCACGTTGAACTTGCTGGGGACTGATCGTAATACCTGTAACCGCAAACCCGCAACTCTGTGCCAGAATGCGGCTGCTGCCCCCAATGCCACAGCCAACATCTAAGACAGTCGTGCCAGGAGGCAATCGATCCAAACCAGCCCAACGCACCATCTCATGCACAAAGTCAGATTTGGCAGCTAGAAAATCCTTTCGTTGCGGCGGCGAACCATAATAACCCAAGTGGATATGTTCGCCCCAGTAAAACTCTAAAATACCGTCTTCAGTCCACTGGTCATAGGAATTGGCTACAGAATCAGATGATTGATAGCGGCGAGCCGTAATCAGATAAAACGCAATGCTCAGCGTCAGCAGGACAAGGAGCAGTCCAAAGGTCGGAGAAAACCAATTCATTGACAGTAGATCGGTGAGAATAAACAATGACTTGTTGAGGTTGGGCATGGGGCATTGGTAGAAAACTGGCAGCTTGCATTCTACACAATGCTAAGGAGCGTGGATTAAATAAGACCGGAGAAAACCAGGAAAGGTGACAGGCTAGGAAAAATCTGTTCCAGAGCGGTGATGCCAACGGGAACTCGCCCCACTTAGCCGGTGTGTGCTGTTTGTTGTAAGTATAGAACGGCTTACATTTGAGTTACAAACGCGAGTCCTAATGTAGAGACGTTGCATGCAACGTCTCTACAGGTTGTTCGTGAATGATTTAGGACTGCTGTAGAAACTATGGAATTTTCAGAAGGTAGACTTGCAAAAAAAGGAATGCCTCCAGGCATAACTTTGTCAAATCTTTAAAATTACTTCACCTTAATCTCTTAATTTAAAGTTTTCGTAAAATAAGTATAGTGTTTTTTGAAGACGCTTCAAGCCAATTTTTTTCAATCCTGTAGTTTAAAGTTTAGATGAATTGAATCAAATAGGCGAGGAAGATTACAGAGGCAAAACCTGAAGCTGAAGTTTTAGATTCACAAAGAAAAGGCTTGCTGCGTGGTTGCTCCAGCCTTTCGCGAACATTATGAAAGCTAGCGCTCCTCCGAGAAAGAAATTAAATAAACGGCTGAATTCATAAAGCTTCTATAAACCATATAGATTTTCTTGAAAAACCTGCAAGAATAAAAATCAGCAAATTAAAAACTTCTAAAAGACAAAAAGACGCTCGATCCCGTAAGCCCACATATAACAAGATCGAGGTGTTGAGAACTCTTGAATAACAGTTAATGAATACTCTTAAACCAGGAGGCACTTAACAAAGGTGAATCAGCAAAACGACACGTCTATACTTCAAAATCCAGCAGCAATGCCGACACTCATAGCCCAAGCTGATCCCGCTCCAGTTGGTACATGTGACTTACTTCCGTATACATCCCCGATTCTGCCGGTTAATACTGCTCTACTGCATACTGGCCAACTCCTTTTCATTTGTGGTTCAAGCAACAATCCTCAAGGACTCACTAATGGACAACCCAATCCCATTCCTGATGGCTGGACTCCTGTTAATTTAACCGCCGACTTCCTCAGATCTGCTAGTGCGGTGTGGGATGTGAATAACGGTACCTTTGCCAGACCACCAATACCAGATTTAGAAAATGGTCTTCCCACCGATCTTTTCTGTCCTGGTCACTCATTTTTAGCTGATGGTCGCCTTTTGGTTGCAGGTGGTACTTTCCAATATGACAACGTTGTTGGTCCAAATTTTCAAGGAAGCTCAGAAACTCATACCTTTGACCCAATCACCCAGCAGTGGACATTGCAACAACCAATGGCAGCTGGTCGCTGGTACCCGACCCTGGTGACTTTGGGAAACGGTCAAATCCTAGCCGTGTCGGGGCAGGATCAAAATGGCAACACCAACCAGGTGCCGGAAGTTTACGACCCTAATCAAAACGTCTGGAATGCTCTTCCCCAGACAGACCCAATACCGAATTACGCTCACCTTTTCCTTTTGAGGGATGGGAGAATTTTCTTCTCGGGCGGCTTCATGGGTGCCAAT
>CAXUIV010000300.1:2242-6346 GCA_964250875.1 uncultured bacterium | reverse complement strand
TGACTACCTTTGCGTCTAACGCCTTCGGCTTCGCTTCGCTGAGGCGTCTTGGCAAGGGAAAATTATTTCCCGAATTGCTTCAGCTGTTGCTGGTGCTAGTAAGACTCCGTTGCGGTAGTGGCCTGTTGCTAAGAGAACATTACTATAACCCGGTAGCTGACCGATTATTGGGGCTGGACGTCCTTCAGGACGGGGGCGTAGCCCAGACCAAGTTTTGACAACAGTTGCCTCGGCTAAGGATGGACAAAAGGCGATCGCTTGCTGCATGACAATGTTCAGTCGGGCTGAGTCCGGCACGAGTTCAGCCTCGTTGGCAGGAAACTCAACCGTGGCACCTACCCAGTATTCCCCCTTTCCTACGGGCACAATGTGTACATCATTACCAGTAATCACTGGCTGGAAGTTAGGATTGCCGATGGGACGTTCCAACTGTAAATGCAGGGCTTGACCCAGCACAGGCTTAATGTCCATCTGTGGAGCTAGGTTGAATTGCTGGCAGATATTAAAAGAACCAAGTCCAGCTGCTACCACCAGCCAGTCCACGTTATGACTTAGCCTCCTGACTGCTACAGGGGCAAGGAAAGTACTGCTACTGCTCGCGTATACTTTTTGACACCTTTGTTCATTTGTAGTGGTGTCCAAATCGTATCCCTCGACTGTCACGCCGAAGTGGAAGTCAACACCTTGGCGTTGTGCAGCATCAATTAGAGCTAAAGTCAAGGCCACTGGCTCAATTTGTCTGTCTTGAGGAGAGTAGACGACAGATTGAATCTGCTCACAATCTAGCTGAGGGCAGTTGGCTTTGGCGTGAGCAGCATCCCAAATCTCCAACTGCCAGCCTTGAGAATGACGAACTTCTACCAGCTTCTCCCAAGCTGCCATGTCCTCCTCTATATTCCTAGACTCTTGACTGGGAATGACGAGCATCAAACCTTGACGGTTGAAGGGAATCTGACGTCCGGTGAGCGCCTCTAGCTCTGGAATCAGGATTTCATAGCGTTGCAGGCTCGCCTGCCGCATCCGCCACGCTCTGCCCTTGATTTTATGGCTGATGACGCCCATCAGGACTCCGAGGGCAGCTCCTGTTGCGCCCTGAGCAGGTGGCTGCTTATCCAGGACTGTGATTTTCAGCCCTGGAACTTGACTGAGTTCATAGGCGATCGCCGCTCCAACGACGCCGCAGCCGATGACTACTACGTGGCTCATTGATTAAAGAGGGGCACGGGGATTGAGTTTTGAGTTTTGAGTTTTGAGTTGAAGAATGACGAAGTAGGTGATTCTCCCCATCCCCCCATCTCCCCTCACTCTCCAGCAGCTGGTTGGGGCAGAAGCTGTAAGAAGTTATTGATATCTGTCAGGGCTTCCTGATAGTTGCGCGCAACTCTTTGGTAGTCGTTAACTTGGGCGGCTTGGTCGATGCTGACCAAATTATTAAACAACTCCCGTATGGTCTGACGTGCGGTATCTTGGTCTTTAGGCAGAAGGTGGCGGGTGATGTTATTCATCTGTAGCCGCAGTTCCGTTAGAGGACCGTGGATAAACTGACTGACATCTACCCATTCCCGCCTCTCGATCGACCTTTTGAGTTCTAAGGTGCGATCGCGCAGGTCAGTAATTTCGGGGACATATTGCTGAATTTGCTGAATCTGAGCCGCTGTGTAGGTTTGGGGTACTTTAGCGACAGTAGGACTGCCACAGCTTACCAGAAACATTGCCACAATTACTAAAATCAATGACAGAAGCGATCGATGACGCGCCATAGCCTGAATTACTTTCGTCTGCTGATAACAGTGTAATTTTAGATCGCAGGAGGCTTTCTGGCAGTTCTCCTGTTGTTATATCCCTACTCTCACCCGCACTACCAAAGGAGTGACTCGCTTGAACGCAGCTGAACAGGCAACAAACCTTGAACTTGCCAGCAAGATTGCCAGCATCGTGAATCTCTTTAAAACGGAGTTTCCCGATACCAGAGCCGATCTTAAGCCTTGGAGAAATGACCCGGAAACGAGGGAGTTACTCGATCCCGACTCCATTGACATTGGCTTTCACTTCCCAGGCAGGAGCAGATCGTTCCAAAGTCGGAGTATCCTGATTCAGATCCGATTCTACCAAGATACTTTAAACAACTGCCGCCCCTGCATCGGGGTCGAAGCAGCAGGATTTGACCATCGCGGCAAACAGTGGCTACTCTCGACTGTGGAAGACTGGCAGTTTTCAGGAGCAGCTGAACCAGAACCAGAAGCAGGCGAAAAGTTAAAACAATTTTGTCGGCAAACTCTGGAGCTATTTAATCAGCCAACAGCCTAGGTAGGTTGGTGAGAATAGACTTGTTAGCGGGCATGGGGCATAGGGCATGCGGCATGGAAATATAGGTTCTGTAGCATTTTGCCTGAATTCTAAATTCTGCTTGTTACCATAAGTACGGAAAAGTCAGGCAGACAAATTTAGTACACTTAAGTAAGTAGACGAGAATACAGCAAACTAGGTTACGGAATGTAAATTGCTAGTCTGATACCTATCCCCATGCCCTACGCCCTGTGCCCTATGCCCTGTGCCCTGTGCCCTTAGATTCAGTGCAGCCACAATCAACTGCATAAGCCGTGTTGTAAGTGCTGGAACGCTTACCAAACCAGCTGTAACGGTTATCCCGAATCTGTTCATAAGCGCGATCGCCTGCCCACTTCAGACCCGGTAGCGCTCGGTAAGCGGTGACAAACACATCGCCTAGCGGCAACAGCCGTCCAATTTCCTCAGCTGCTGCACTTCCTTGCCACCGCCGAGGAGACTCAGCATCAATCAAAATCATTCCCAGTTCACAATCTTGGGGTGTAACACCCCAACGCCGCAGTGTTTCCACATCCTGCATCGGTGCGTAGTGAAATATCTGACCTTTGTCTAAGCCCTCTAGTAACTGCACTAGGGTTGTACAAAGATTACAGTTACCGTCGTAAATAACGTAGTAAGTCATAATACTATTCTGGATTTTAGATTTTGGATTATGAAACGTCTGCCAAACACACTTTTATTTTTGTACTGCTAACACATAAATGAGTCAGACGGGCGATCGCCTGAATTCAGATGCACCCAAACAACTGAGCGATCACCCTAAAGATTTTAAATTTCAGACTACCGCCCAAAACCCAAAATCCTCGCGCCTTGGCGTAGCGAAGCCAAAGTTCACCGACGACCTTTGCGCCTCTGCGCCTTTGCGCGAGCAGAATTCACCTACCGATTAACCGCCGCTGCCTCACGAGCAGCTGCCGCCTGATCGGGATGAATACCTAACCGTGTGAGATTAATCCGACCCTTGCTGTCAATCTCTCGGACTTTAACAATCACCTCATCACCAACTCCGACTTCATCCTCAACCTTGCCCACTCGGTAATCAGCTAGCTGAGAGATGTGAATCATACCTTCCTTTCCGGGCAGGAACTCCACAAAAGCACCAATCGGGATAATTCGAGTGATGCGACCAGCATAAACATCTCCTTCATTCAGCTTGCGCGTCATTCCCTGAATGATATTGCGGGCACGCTTGGCCTTACTTTCATCGATAGCAGAGATTGTCACAGTGCCGTCGTCCTCAATGTCAATCTTGGCTCCCGTTTCTTCCGTGATCCCCTTAATCGTCTTGCCTCCCGGTCCAATAATCATACCGATAAATTCCGGCTCGACTTTGATCGTGAGTAGACGCGGGGCAAACGGTGATGTCTCCTTGCGAGGCTGGTCAATGCAGGCAAGCATTTTTTCCAGGATATGCAGCCGTGCTGGACGGGCTTGCTGAATGGCTTTCGCAATAATATCCAAGGAAAGACCAGGGATCTTCATATCCATCTGCAAGGCTGTGATCCCGTCATCTGTGCCAGCGACTTTAAAGTCCATGTCGCCCAAAAAGTCTTCAATTCCCTGAATGTCAGTAAGGACTCGTACCTCCTCCCCTTCTTTGATCAGGCCCATTGCTGCCCCACTCACTGGCTTAGTAATGGGGACACCAGCGTCCATCAAGGCAAGCGTCGAGCCGCAGACTGATCCCATTGATGTGGAGCCGTTAGAAGAAAGAATCTCTGACACGACCCGAATAACATAGGGGAAGTCTTCTTTCGA
>CAXUIV010000300.1:0-2142 GCA_964250875.1 uncultured bacterium | reverse complement strand
TGTTTGATCGAAGCTTCAGCGCGATCGCGGATAAAATCTGACAGCGTCTGGTCTACCACTGGTGGCGTCTCCTGCACCAGTTCAATCCCCATATCTGCAATCAGCTCTTCCTGAGCCTTGATCAAATCCCGCACAGCTTCGTAACCGAAATCAATCGCCTCAATGATGTCCTGTTCTGGCAGCTGATTCGCCCCAGCTTCAACCATAATCACGCCTGCTGGGGAGCCAGCTACGACCAGATCCAGGTCGCCAGCTTGAATCTCCGCATACGTGGGATTAATAATGAAATCGTCTCCCACCAAACCAACCCGCACTGCTGCCATCGGTCCCAAAAAAGGAATTTTGGCCAGCAGCACAGCAAGGGAGGCACCAGTCACAGCCAGCACATCCGGCGGTACTTGCTCATCCATTGACAGAGTCGTGGCGATGATTTGCAGATCATCCCGCAGCCATGAGGGAAACAGAGGCCGAATTGGACGGTCAATGAGACGGCTTGTCAGAATTGCTTTCTCCGGTGGGCGTCCTTCTCGTCGCAGAAAACCACCCGGAATTCTACCAGCAGCGTAAAGCCTCTCTTCGTAATCTACAGTCAGGGGCAGAAAATCAATGCCTTCTCTAGCAGTAGAGCGGGTGACTGTCACCAAAACAGCTGTGTCCCCAGATTGCACCAAAACAGACCCACCGGCCTGGGGAGCCAGTAGGCCAACTTTCAGTCGAATATCCCTTCCATCGAAGGATATTGACCTATCAATCTCTACCATTTAGTGGTTGTCCTTTAATCACTATTCTCTTTCTGTCGCAATCCTAGCATTTATGTACATAGACTGGCCTAAAATCAACTACCATCTGTTGCTCCTAATGCTGATAAAAAACTGCTTATAAACAAATGGCTTATCCAACCATCCCGATTCCTCTAGCTGCATCCAGACACTACAATGCGTTCTTGCTCAACCACGCCGACTTCCATGCTTGAGGAGCGATCGCTCAAAACGTTCACCATTCTCTCCAATTAACCTACCTATTCCCTAACCTTGTAGCATGAGTTGTACAGCAAACAAAACTTTGCAAATACAGCTATAATTCCCAACGGAAGTGACACTAGGTGAAACAACTTCAAGTCACATAGAGTCTGCAATATTTTTGTTGACTTGCTTTCGATAGAACTTGAGAAGTTGGACAATATTAAGCAAAATTAACCACAATTAACTGCCATTTCTCAAACTGCCGCTGCTTAATTCTTTGTTATAATCGATGAAGCATGACAACCCTCTGCGCTCTCTGCGTCTCTGCGGTTCGTTAACAAAAATACTGCCTATAAAACAATCAGAGCTGCCACAAACATTAAAAAACACAGAAGATCAACTTCTTAAACCATCAAAATTCTAGTCTCTGAGAAGCTCGGCAATGGCAATTCTACACGGTAGTTGGCTGCATCAAGAAAGCTGTTTATTTATTTGGGGGGAGACTTGGCGCAGAGTCGCACCTGTTTCCGATCAAGCCTTGGCGGACGTACCAATCCATCCCCTAGCAATGACACAGATTGAATTAATCGAGTGGCTGCGCGGGCAAAACATGCTGATTGGTAAATTCTTGCAGCAGTTTAACAGTGCTGGCATCTCAACTGAGGATCGCCGCAAAGGTAGAAGCTCACTTCATGCTCGACAGCAATCATCCTCTTTCCGCGTCATTGCCTTGCCAACTCGTATTCCAGCAAGCAGCGAGTTAGAGACAGCATCAATGTACCCTGTACATTCTGCTGCGCCAGTAGAAACTGAATCACCCGTACTCCAGCCTTGGCAAGTCGAGGGTTTGTGTTTAGACCCTCTGGAGGCAACAAAATTCTTGAGTTCTCTACCCCTTGGCACGTCTGACTCCGAAGATAATTCTTTGGGGGGAGATGTGCGATTTTGGTCCCAAGTTACTCGCTGGAGTCTAGATCTGCTGAGCCGGTGTAAGTTTTTGCCTACACTGCATCAACAGCCAGATGGTACGACAACCGCAGGGTGGCGCTCCCTACTAGACAGTGCCGTAGACCAAACTCGGTTAGAACGATTTGCTCGGTTGATGCCTGAGGCTTGCCGGACTTATCAGGGCGAAGTTCGGAGTTCGGAGTTCGGAGTTCGGAGTTCGGAGTCAAAAGGC
>CAXUIV010000299.1:0-6349 GCA_964250875.1 uncultured bacterium | reverse complement strand
CAGCAATGAGTGCTGCCCTCGGACGCCTGAGATCTTTGTTTGATGACGAGCTGTTTATCCGCATTGGCAAGGAGATGCGTCCAACCTCTAAAGCGATGGATCTCGCTCCGGGTATCCTCACCGCACTCCAGCACATCCGACAAACAGTTGAGGCAAGTAGGACATTTGCCCCGGCTTTAGCGCAACGAAGCTTTGCGATCGGCAGTTCCGACTACACCAGCTTCGTGGTAGTTCCAACTCTGCTTGAGTTTTGCAGTCGAGTTGCGCCCGGTCTTGATTTCAGAATGATTGAGTTTGAAAAGGACAGCGTCGGCATTCTTTTGGAGCAGGGCGAGATTGACGTAGCGCTAGGCGTGTTTCCAAACCCACCCCAGCGCACGCTTTGCTTACCACTGTTTGAAGAACGGTTCGTCGGCATGGTCCGCAGAGGGCACCCCGCTCTTACCAATGGATCGATGAACATGGAGACGTTTGCCGCGTCATCGCATGCATTGATGACCATAAGGCGCGACGCTAGTGGTCAAATTGACAAATCGCTAGCACGCTACAACTTAAAGCGGCGCATAGCGCTAACTGTCCCGCACATGCTCGTCCTTCCGTTTATTATCTCGTCAAGCAACCTGGTCTCATCGGTGCCTCAACGGATAGCATCGCGTTTCGCTAGCATCAGTAGTCTGGAAATCTTCGAACTCCCGGTCGAGTCTGATCCGTGGACCGTGTCGATGATGTGGAGTACACTGACCGACAAGGATTGCGCCAGTGTTTGGCTGCGCGAGACTATCAAAACTGCCTGCCAGCAAATTTAGAGCTAACCTAACCGATAAATTTGGGCAGAATAGCCTTAGGTCATAAATTTATGTGTAATGACAAAACTCGTTGTTCACGTCGCTGACATAGAGGTGTCCGAAGAGTCGGGCATGGGCAGGATTGCGTGGCACTGGAAACAGGAGCTAGAAAGGCGCGGTTACGACTATATCCACATTGGACCGACACAAGTCGGCTCAATTCCGCATCGAGGTTTATTTCCTTACGCTGCTTATCGGGCATACCGACGTCTCAAACGAGAGGCAGATTTTTTCTTAGTCCACGAAGCTTCCTCAGGACCTTTTCTCAATCGTCATGTTCCTGCTGTGGTCTTTAGCCACGGTTTGGATCGACGATCTTGGAATCAAGCGATAAATGCAGGCGCGGTAATAAGCTTAAAATCAAGAATTTTGTTTCCATTATGGAGAATACGGCAATGTGATTTGGGTGTTAAAAAAGCAAAGTTTCTTTTGTTTAGTAATTACCAAGATATTGGGTTTGTCAAAGAATATTACCACAAAAACACCGACAATATTTTTGTGTTTAAGAATGGCGTTCACTCTTCAGATCTAGATGAAAAGGTTCAGCCAACAGAGCGATTAACAGTTACCTTTTTAGCCTCTTGGTTGGGAAGAAAAGGTATCGATACCTTAGTTAGAGCAGCTAGCATCTTACAAGACAAAGGTTTGCACTTAAACTGGCTCTTAGCAGGAACTGGCGCTACCAGAGAAGTTGTACTGAGTCGTTGGCC
The DNA here is from genome assembly GCA_964250875.1 of uncultured bacterium. GTDB lineage: Bacteria > Cyanobacteriota > Cyanobacteriia > Cyanobacteriales > Chroococcidiopsidaceae > CAXUIV01. The sequence continues at coordinate 4,794 of CAXUIV010000299.1, read as the reverse complement.
CGAACAGCTTCATGCTGCTGTAGAAGTTGTTCCTAAATTCCCCCGATCTGCTGAAGAAAGTCTTCTGGCTCGCTCGAATATCTTTGTTCTACCGAGTTATTTTGAAGGTCAACCTCTATCACTTCTGCAAGCAATGGCAGCAGGACGCTGCTGTATTACAACAGATTGTTGCGGCCAAAGAGACATAATTCAACATGGCTACAATGGTCTGCTCTATAAACCAGGTGATGCACAGCAGTTTGCAGCTTTAATCGAGGAATGCGCCAACAATGAAGATCAGAGAATGAGTTTAGGAAGGAACGCTAAATTGTCGGTCAAAGACCGGAGATGGGAAACTGTATCGGCTGAGTTAGTAGACCATATTGAAGCAGTACTGGGCTAGAAAATGCGCATACTGATGATTTCTTCAACGTTCCCCTACCCACCCAGTAGGGGAGGAACCGAAACCAGGACTTTTAATCTGCTGAAATACCTCCATCAGCATCATGAGGTGACATTGGTCACGCAGCGGCAGACGGAGGTCTCAAATGCAGAAGTGGCGATCCTTTCAAACTGGGTTAGTGATTTGGTCGTTTTTCCACTACCCGATTCCTCCTATCCTCAAACTGGCCTTGATAGTCTGACGGGTAAGGTAGGGCGGTTGACAGCATCACTCTGGCAGGGAACACCACCCAACGTTCTGCATCGCTACTCACCGGAGATTCAGGCTTGGGTAGACGCTTACGTTAAAGCTGGGAAGTGTGAGGCCATCACTTGCGAACACAGCGTCAATGCCATCTACGTTAGACCTGAGTTCCGAACAAAAGTGCTGACTGTATTAAATCTCCATAGCCTAGGATACGGCTGGATTCGCAATCATCTGCAAATGGGCGCGAGTGAAAATGTGCTGCGTGATCGCCTGTATCTCACGCTGCTGTATCGTTACGAAAAACGCTACAGTGTTCAATTTTCGCGGATTGTGGTGACTACTGAGGATGACCGGCAGCAACTGCTCGACCTCTGTCCTCAGGCCCAAATCCAGGTGATTCCCAATGGCGTCGATCTAGAAGTGTTTCCCTATCGTCCAGCCCAGCCAGAAGGACATGGGCTGATTTTTATCGGCGCTATGGATGGGTCGCATAATATTGATGCTGTGCGGTTCTTTGTTCTACAGGTCCTGCCAGAGTTACAGCACCGCTACCCCGATACAACTTTCAGTATTGTTGGCTCCCGTCCAGTAGCAGAAGTTTTAGCGCTCGGCGATCGCCCAGGAGTGACTGTCACTGGACAAGTCCCCTCAATGGCAGCATACCTACACAGAGCGGCAATCTGCGTTTTGCCGTTACGCACTGGGTTTGGGATTAAGAACAAAACCTTAGAAGCCATGGCGGCTGGGACACCAATTGTAGCCAGCGATCGCGGTTTAGAAGGTTTGACTGTCGATGGTGCTGGAGTTCCGTTGCGGGGCTTGCGGGCAAATACACCAGCGGAGTGCGTTGCTGCCATTAGCCAACTGTTTGAACACCCTCAACTGGGCGCTGCATTGTCCCGTAACGGCAGACAACTCGTGGAGACGGAATATAGTTGGGAAGATGCCGGTCAACGCTATGAACGAGTCTTGCAGGGAAAAAAGACCGGATCATGAATGTTTCAACCTCTTAACAATAGATAATATAGGGTATTGCACTTTCACAGGCTAGAGCGGCGGTATGCCACTCAGCAGCTGAGAGTGCCGGAACAGAACATCCAGTTTGCCTGACAGAGGTTTCTAGAATGACGACACAACCACAACCCACAGTCACCCCTAAGCTGGAGGAGCCAAAGTTTGGCTTTAATGAGTATGCGGAGCGTTTGAACGGTAGAGCCGCAATGATTGGTTTTATGCTGATAGTGCTAATTGAATACTCTACTGGTCAAGGAGTACTCGCATGGCTTGGTTTAAAATAGGATGAGGAGTATTATTCAATGCCCCTTGATCCATTGTGAGGCCACTAATGGTGTCTAAGGTGGTTTACAGCAATCAGGGGCCAGTCAATCACTAATAAGCACTAAGTACTAAGCTAGAGATATCTTGAAACTACAGTTGAATACAGAGAAATAAGTCGTGATGAATGCTGCATTGCCTCGATTTTTAAAATCAGCCTACCGGCGGGAACCGCTACCCAGCTTCTTGATCACGATCGGAATGGTCGATGCGGTTATTGGCGGTTTTGATGGTCGCGGGTCGTTATTGGTATTTGGACTGGGAACTGTGGGTATGGCAATTGCCTTGAGATGGTGGTTCAGCCAGCAGGGTCGCCCTGAACCATCTCAATCACAGCCACAATATTACCTGCCGTCGCGCTCCTCCCGTCCAGAATTACCTGTGATTACAGTCGCTAAGAAAAAACCACCCCAATATTGAGTCGCTAAAATTCTAAACCTCAATACCAGCATGGAAACGACAGTTTTAGGCAAGTGGCTCAAAATTGGTGAAGTGTCAGCGCTTAGCACTATGCCAGTGAAAACAATTCGCTACTACGAAGAGATGGGGCTACTAACGCCAACAGTAGAGCGCTCAGAAGCCGGATATCGGTTGTTTCAGTTAAAGGTGCTAGAGAGATTAGCATTTATCAAACGCGCTCAATCACTAGGACTGCGTCTCCAGGAAATTCAGGAGCTACTGGCGCTTCATGATCGAGGTGAACTACCCTGCCCAGAAGTTAAGCAGCAGCTGGAAGCAAAAGTGGAGGCGATCGCTAAACAGGTTTCGGCATTGGAAACTCTTCAATCAGAACTACAGGCAATACTTGACCGCTGGCAGGAGCAACCCCCAGCCTACGCTCAAACTCAAACGATTTGTCCCAATATTCAGATTAGGAGTGAAGGGTGAAAAGGGGCAGAGGGCAGAGGGCATGGGGCAAAGGACATTTTATTCTTGTTCTACTTTTCAGCGGCTTTTTATTTTTAATCTTTAATCTTTTCTCTTCACCTGATATTACTGCTGCTACCCAGGTTGACCCAGCCCTCCGCCCAACTGCTGGCGATTGGCACTCTCTAGAGCTAGTTCGCACCCTCAAAGGGCATTTCAGCACTGTTGATTCTCTTGCCTTCAGCCCAAACGGAATCCTTGCTAGTGGTGGTGGTTATAACGACACCAAAATTCATTTGTGGCAACCAGAAACTGGAAAGGAAGTTGGCATCATCTCAGCACAACCGACGGCGGTACGCGCTATGGTGATTACACCGGATGGAAAAACGCTTGCCAGCTGTGGAGATGACACAACGATTAACCTTTGGGACCTGCAAACAAAGAGGCTGAGTCGTACCTTCCGCGAACATACAAGCAACGTGCTGTCCCTTGCTGTTACTCCTGACGGTCAAATTCTAGCTAGCGGTGCTTTAGACGGCATTCGCCTATGGAGACTTGACCAGCAGCGCCCCTTTTATACCCTAGTCCGCTTGGATAACCTAATCCACGCTGTGGCGATTAGCCCTGATGGGCAACTTTTAGCCAGTGGTGATGAGAAAGGCGTGATCAAACTGTGGAGCCTGAAGACATATCAATCGGTCCGTACCATAGTAGGACACTCTGGTACAGTTAGCACTTTAGCCTTTACGCCAGATGGTACATCTTTAATCAGTGGCAGTTATGACCGCACAATCAAACTATGGAATGCCAGCACTGGGAGACTGATTCGCACTTTGACTGGGCATGCAGACTCGATTAATGCTGTTGCCATTAATCCGGATGGAGAGACGCTTGCCAGTGGAGGCAAAGATGGAATCAAGCTCTGGCAGATCAGTAGTGGTGAACTCGTAGACGCGCTGGCTGGACACTCCGACTGGGTGAGCGCGATCACTTTTAGTCCCGATGGGCAAATGCTTGCCAGTGGAAGTTTTGACAAAACAGTCAAAATCTGGTACGGCGGTTCATAGCTCAATACGGATGACCATGTAGAGACGTTGCATGCAACGTACCTACATTCCTCTATCTCTACCCGTCAAGGGTTGAACCACACGGGAGATCGCTTGCTGCACAAAAGCCCTGATAAATTCATCCCGTCGATTCAGCTGAAACTGTCGCTGCACCACCTCAGTGATGCCACCATCACCCCAATCTTGGTCATGACGAAAGTATTCAATAAAACTCTTGCCAGCAATGTGCGTCAGATAAGCTGTTGTTACCCCTTGAATCGCTCTACCAACGACAAACGTCGCAATGTTTAGCTCAAGCGCTGTGGTCAGCAGTTCAATTGCTCCTTTGACAATACCCAAACTTGCCAAGGTTTTTGCCAAGGATACCGCCAGTTCCCGCCCTCGCTCCAAATTCAGTTCACAGCCGTATATTTTGCCGATTTCAACGACCATCTGAGCATTGACTGCGGCAGCAGCCAAGAGGTCTATCACCGGCAGTGGCGTTACTACAACCACACCAGCCCCTATCCACTGAAAGCGCTCTACCACCTTCTCAGCTTGCCGATGGCGTTGGTCATCAATTATCCTCCGTGCCTCCTCTCCCAATCGCTGAGATTGCAGCAGGATATTATCTGCCACCAGGTCCTCGCCCTCGGCGCGCAGCACAGCTGCCATGCGTCGGAGCAATGGCAAAATATCTGAGTCAGGCTGAAAATCGCCAGTTTCCAACACAACTAGTTGAGGATTGGCGGCGATCGCCACCACATCCGTCGTCTCAATAAAGTCCCGGACACGCGATCGCAATCGGGCCAGAATAATTTCCTGGTCAGCTTCAGTGTAAAGGTCAATTTTGTTGAGAACGAGGAGCGATCGCTTGCCGATCTCCGCTAGTGTCCGCAGTGGATCGTACTCAGACCG
>CAXUIV010000298.1:0-6363 GCA_964250875.1 uncultured bacterium | reverse complement strand
GTATAGGAGACACTTATGAGATCTACACTGCGAGAACGTTTCACTGATGCGGCCAACGCCGCTCAGCTCATCGATCATCGAACGCCAGAAGCGATGGCGCTACTCGATGAACACCATCTCGGTGAAGCCACACACGACATCAAACGGATCACAGCCACATATGGAGAACACTCACGCATGGTGTTCAATGGAGAGGCGTTTGATGGGCTGAATGCACTGGAGAAAGCACACATTGCGGTAGGCTTTGGGAATGAAGGCACCTTCGGCGATATCGAGTTGGAGATCTTCAAATATCACCAGAGCAAAGAATCCATCGCCGTTGAGTTTGGTTTTAAGGCTAAACACGTTGGAGCTTTTGGTGATATCCCAGCCACAGGGAAGCAAATTGAGATCCCGGCTGTCGGCATCTACGCCTTCGATATCGGCGGCAAGCTCGTGCAGGAGAACATCACATTCGACACAGCGGCGATCGTGCGCCAGATGAGTGCGTAACCCGAAAGCCCATTAGTCATTGAGCAGAGATCTGTGTAAGAACATGCAGGATGGCTTGCTCTGGCTTGATTCTTTTGGAAAAAAGCACCGAACCCACTCCATTAGAGGAGCGGGTTCGAGCAAATATCAAAGCTTGTGAAGGCGAGAAGCAGTCAACTCAGCTCGCTTCTCCTTGAAGCCTTCCGGTCGTTCCAGGGAAAAGATGCCAATACGACCCTCAATAATGATGTTGTCGCCGGAGATTATCTGCATCTCGGCGCAATGCCATTGGGGTTTATGCCAAAAGCATATTCCGATTTTCCGTACCGCTCATTCCACATACATTTGGCTCTCTAATAAGCTGAAAAAATACAGGGTACTTGACACTTTTCGTTTAGCTATATATATTCGTAGGTATGAATATAAATAGGGTACACCAAACTGCCGAGCAAGTCAGCAACTTGATGAAGATTCTCTCTTGCAAGAGTCGCTTCATGATTCTCTGCGCTGTCGCGGATGGAGAAAAATCTGTAGGCGAGATTTCAGAAATAATCGGTAAGCGCGAGGCGGCCACGTCGCAACAACTCTCACTTCTACGCAAGGATGGAATTGTTCAGACTCGGCGTGAGGGACAAACGATTTACTATTCGATTGCTCGTCCTGATGTGCGGAGGTTGATGGACTTTATCTACGAGAACTATTGTAAACAAAACCGAGATTTGGAGGAAATAGAGCATGTTGATAGATACGATGCGAGAAATTGACCGATTTCTGTCACTCTTTGACCAGTTAGTCGAACAGACTTTTGCTTTTGTCAGAACGATCGATAACAGCGTTTACGCAGCGATTCCAGTTGACACGGATACTCTATTCTTGGGTACACGAGTTAACAAGATTACGGTTGGCGCACTGCTACGTCATGTAATTTTGGCAGAAACTCACTGGTTCGAAATGCTGACTTTGCTTAAAACAGATGAAGTCATGCCGTTCCCGCAAAATGCAAGTCTGCTTGAGAATGTTGAAGATGGTCAACCCCTGCTCGATCGGTACAAGTCCGTTTATGACAATTCTCGTCACCTTCTGCTGTCATTATCCTCCTCTAATTTAGATAAACAATTGTCTTTTGCGGGTCGCCAATACACAGTCATGGGATTCTTATGGACGATTCTGGGGCATCACAGCTTTCATTTAGGACAGATTGATTTGCTTTTACGTCAACAGAGTATTACGCCACCCGAATATATGGAATGGTCAGAAACTGCGAGGGTTTTGGGATGAATCTTGACTTGATTCGAGATCGATATCGTGAATTGCTAGGACATGTCCCTGAAAACATTGACCAGAGGATTGAACTGGCTCAACAGGCCGGTCGCTTAGAGGCGATCGCGGCAATCGAGCAGCTACGCCAAACCTTAATTCATAACAACCCTTTAGATTCAAAGACTCAACAACTTGTGCATTTTGCAATGTTGATAGGAGCAGGGGAGACGGAACCAGCGCGATTGCATGCAAGAGGAGCGTTGCGTGCCGGAGCAAATACTGCTGAATTGTTTGGTGTATGTGAAACAGCAGCAATTGTCGGTGGAATGCCTGCCTTTAGTCGCGCAGTTAAGGCTGTGTTTGACGTTCTGCATAACGCTCACGCCGCTGAGAAACAGTAGCCTCATAGACAAGATCACACCAACGTAACTTTAAACACCAACAGGGCGCAATGCTAGCGAAACTGTCACCTACTGCCAAGTAGGGGGAAAGCCGAGATCCGTGCAAAATAGGACATGTCTTAAATAAGTGTTAAGCAAGATGCTACAAAGCTAGTCAGACAAAGCACTTTAGGGATCTAAAACCAAAGGTACACCCCCATCCAAAGCCCGTGGCACTACCTCCAAGTCAACTAAATAAAATTGTCGTTCAATATGTTCAGAATAAGCACACTAAGATTTGGCGCTCGTGACACAAATGCGCATCAAGGAACTACGACCTATGTTTGAGAAGCAACCAGAGACGATACAGCAGAGGGTCCAGTCGTTGGTGACTAAATCGCTGCGTCAATCAGATCCAACTGGATGGTTTGAAACCATATACACTGAGGCAAATGGTGATTCAGAGCAAGTCCCGTGGGCGAGTTTGACAGCCCACCCCGATCTACAAAACTGGCTGGAGCATTATCAGCCACAGGGTGACGGTCGCTCGGCGCTGGTAATCGGGTCCGGACTGGGGGATGATGCCGAAGCTTTGGCTCAACGCGGCTTTCGTGTAACAGCGTTTGATGTTTCACCCACAGCAATCGCGTGGTGCCGGAAACGATTCCCCAATTCGTTGGTGACCTACGTTGTCGCCGATTTGTTGGCGTTGCCTCCGGCATGGCATCGCGCCTTCGATTTGGTTGTCGAATCACGCACCATTCAATCCTTGCCGCTGAGTGTTCGGCCACAAGTCATTGAATCGATAGGACAGTTGGTGGCTAAAGGAGGAAGGCTGTTAGTAATTACTCATTTTCGCGCTCTGGACGCAGAACCAGATGGTCCGCCTTGGCCATTGTCAGACCAGGAACTTGCTCAGTTTCAGGAATTGGGATTACAGGAAATCCACCGCGATTCCTTTGGCGATATCGGTAACGATTCCGTCAAAAAGCTCCGGATTGAATACCTAAGAGCTTATTGATCGGGTGTCGGCCACTACCAGGTCGTGGCTCAGGGGGTTTGTCATGGTTGGGCTACCGTGTACGCACAAGTCTAGAAACTATGCACACAAGTCCTGAAACCCCTATCAGTCAACGCTTTCAGAAATCGTTCTTCATTCTCAATAATTGTGGCTTATTGAGAATAAAGAACGAGAAATCGAGGTTCTGACGAACAAGATATCTGTGAAATGGGGTAGCGATCGACTTGGGTGTACGGTAGCTTTTGTAAGGGGGGTTAGGGGGGTTCGGCAGGCTGAGACTTTTTAGGAGTGAGATGCCTTTGACTTATATGTACACGGTAGCCAGTGGAGGAAAGTAGTTTTTGTAAAATACGGTGACTATCTAATTCGATGCATGAATGTAGCGAGCCTGGAGCTAATCAACGATGCTGTATTAGATATCCAATACCCACCGATAACATTCATGCCATTCGCGTTGATAGGATAGGTATGCTGAACTGCTGACACTTGTAAATATGATTGTTTTAAGAACTGGACAAAGAGAATCTAATTTACATCAGCAGTCAACTCTCGCAATAATCTTAACCAGTTGGTGTTGCCAAAGTCACCCCAGTTACGCCCTGTGCGGACAATGATCATGTGATTCTTGGGTGATACGTAAATATATTGTCCCAAATTACTAATAGCAATAAAGTCGTGGATGGCATTATCAGTACCTTGTACCCACCAGTAATACTTGTAGGACATCCTATCTGCCTCAAAGTACTCAGTTTTAATATTCTTGAGCGCAAGGCTATCTTCAGCCGTAATCCTTGTCGAAGCTGCTATCCAGTTTTCAGATAAAATTCCCCTACCTCCTAGAACTCCGCCACTCAAATACAGCTGCCCGAATGTGGCTAGGGTTCGAGCTGTGCAGTAAGGCCCTGCTGCGGCACTCTCTAAACCTTTGGCACTACTATCCAAGATCCAGGAAGCCGCACAAGTCATTCCCAGAGGTTTGAAAAGCACTTCCTCGGCAAATTGAGCAAGTCGCTGACCTGTTACACGCTCAAGAATGATGCCAATAATTGTCGGACTGTAATCGTTGTAATTCCAAACGGTTGATGGCTGTGAACCAATTTGTGCATTGCACAACACCATCGCCCAACGGTCAGGGCTGTAATAAGACTTCGCGTCATCACTCCAAGGGACTTGGCGACGGCTGTAAACCATACCACAGGTCATTGTTAGAAGATGCTCGATTGTTACTGTGTCAAAATCTTTTGAAGCTAGCTCAGGCACGTGTCTTGTGAATCGATCGTGAACAGAGTTAATCAATCCACGCTCAATTGCAATGCCGACTAGAGCAGAGACAATTAATTTGGTAACTGAAAATGATGCCAGTGGTGTTTCCGAGTTGTAACCCGTAGAATACCGCTCGTAAATGATAGTCCCATCTTTAAGAGCAATAAAGCTAGTTGTACTGTTTCTTTCGAGAAAAGCTGCAAAGTTGCTCTCGCTAATCCTCTCCTTACCGAAGTTGTAGGATGATCGTGATGATGTGAATAGAGAGTAGTCTAATCGCTCCGGGAACGAGTATGGATTATCACTTGCAGCGACAGCGCGAGTTGGAAAACGTTTATTATCTTCTACTGTCGGAAAGCCCCAAGCAGCAATCCGGCTGATATATATTCCGTCATGAACTAATCGTGACTTTAACCTCTTTTTTACATTTGAAGACTGCGATGCTTGATGTGTTCCTTGTGACATTATGACCTCCAGCTTTACTAATGTCGTTCGCAAATAGCTGCTCTACAATTCCTTAGAACTATCACTCTGCCCATACAAACATCAAAAGCTTCTCCACCCTCAACTGATACTGGTATATCAGTGTCTAAGATGTAGATCGTCATCACTCATCTTCCGCAGCGTTAGCCTCTTTGCGGATCGCAGCCAGTTTCTCCGTGAAATCATCAAATGTTGGATCGTCTGCGAATACTTCTGCTTGTTCCATTGCACCACAGTTCCGCGAGGTTGTAAAATTGGGCTCACCTTAATGATTACAAATTTGCCTGTTGCCAATTGTACTTCTAGGGCAGCCTTTGCAAGTGAGAGTGCCTCTTCTTCTGCCCTACCCTCAACGGTCAAATTGGGTATTCCCACCACAGATGCAATAAAGTTCTGCTCTAATGACTTTGAATAAAGACCTGATACTGCATTGCGATTTCCTAAATTATGTCGTCTGGCTCAATACCCAACGCTGCCAACTGTTCAGAACTGAGCGATCGCAGCTCCTGGGTCGTTCCTGCTGGGCGGCCTCCTGTCCGGTGAGCAACAGGTTTCCTTGCAGATCCCACCAACGCAGCCAGGGTTGTTCGGGCTGGTTTTGATAAACGCCTTGCCAAACTCCTAACTCTACCTGCATCGGGGCAATACTGTAATGATCTCGCTCATTTGGAATCATCCGCTGATAAGTGGTGTCAATCAAGTGATACAGCTCCAACTGCCCGCTCGTGATTGGATAGATGCCGCAGTATGGAATCCGCATCACCTGCTCATAGATCCAAAACTTACCCGGCTTGCCAGATTCCCTCATTTCAAAACGGGCTAGCGGTGTCCGATCTCGCTCCTCACTCCCATCGCCCAATGCAAATTCTAAAGCAATGACAGGGGTAATGTATTCTCGCCACAGGACGTAGGAGCGACGGATTTGGTTGCCTAAGCGGGGTGGAACGTCCGGCACGTAGAACCAATCTGGCGCTTCTGCCCCTCGCTCTAGTAGATCGATTTCGCGCCAGTAGATGCCGCAATCCTGACCAATCACGTACTGCCCATCTGGGTGCAAACGTTGCAAAACTGGCTCAACCGAGTCGCTCAGGATCAGGCTTTGAGGATGCTCCTGGAAGTTCACAAACGTACCATTAGATTCTGGAAGTTGAGTGTGGTCAGGAAACTGCGGTGGATCCGTCCTGTTTAGTAAGAGTCTCAGGCATGGCGAGCAAATTGAGCAAATGTTACTCTCTATTCTATAGGGGCAGTAATACGTCCGACGAATCAGCGGATTTACGCTGCATTTCGCCCTGCCATTACACCCCCATCCACGGGAAGAATCGCGCCCGTAATCCATGCAGAGCGATCGCTTGATAAAAATAGAATGGCTTCTGCCAAATCGTGTGGCTGTCCATTGCGTCCCAGTGGGTGAAAAGCGTTAAACGTAGGCAAAACCTGACTGACTTGCTCCGGTGACAAAAAGGTTTCATAGACTGGAGTCTC
>CAXUIV010000297.1:0-6366 GCA_964250875.1 uncultured bacterium | reverse complement strand
CGCCAAATCCCGTTGTGGGTCTCGGCTTTTGCACACAGCCTCAAAAACACGTCCATCATCTAGCTGTACGGTAGCGCGTGACTTGTGTACAACATGGGAATTCGTGACAATTAAACCGTCAGCGTGCCAAATAACACCCGAACCTGCTCCATTGCCGCTAACCACCTGCACCGTGGAACGGCATAAACGCTCTGCTACAGCTGCTAACTCCGCTGCAAAGCCTGGATCTTCCCTTGCCGGTTTCTGTATGCTCACCATGTTACTCCCCCCTCTGTGACCGCTCGCCCACGATGATCGCTATCTCGATCGGTGCGCCACCACGGATGATTTGGACGGTGACTGTTTGGTTCACACGTTCGGGACCTAGCATTGACTGCACATCACCCGTATCGCTCACGGGCTTGCCACCAATTGCTACCAGCACATCACCCAGCAACACTCCAGCGCGATCGCTAGGACCATCAGGTTCTACATTGACAACAATGACTCCACCTGTTGAAGGCAAATTCAGCGTCTGTTTGAGACTCTCTGGCAAACGCACAGGCTGCATGCCTAAACCCAGGTAGCCACGGGCGACGTGTCCCTTTTCCAACAGTTGTTCAACCACGCGGTTGACTGTAGCGGTGGGGATAGTTAGAACCATCCCGCGTGGACCAGAAGTATTAATACCTACAATGCGACCAGAGGCATCTACAAGTGGACCGCCTGAGAGACCAGGGTAGGGAGTTAAATCCAGTCGCACGAACTGGTCGATCTGACCACCATGCCAACTGCGCCAAGGACCACCCAAGGAGCTAACTACCCCCATGCTGGCGCTTAAACCACTCTCGCCAGCACGTCCAACCGCAAGGATCACATGACCAACTTTAAGCGATTCAGCAGTGCCAATTTCAACTGTGGGTAACTCCACATCCAGCTTCAGTACGGCTAAATCGGTACTAGAATCGCGACCAACCAAGGTAGCTGGCACGGTACGATCATCAGGCAGTGTGACAGTAATCTCCTCTTCACGCTTTACCGTATGGTCGGCTGTGACTACCACACCTGAGCGCCAGTGAATACCACTCGATGACATGCGTCGCCGTGCGTTGACTGCAACAACTGCACTGCCAACCCGCTCGACAGCAGCGGCGAGATCGTTAGAGAGAGCCAGCAAGGCGCTGCCTCCCTCAGATGGGGACGAAGACATTCCATTTCTCCAGGATTGTTTGAGCTAGTGCGAGATTTGTCCCGCCTGTCACAATCGTGCCGGATTCTGGTCCTTAGCGACATCGGCGGAATGGGTAGGACAAGACCTGGAAAAATGGTTAGGACTCACATCGTGACGAAAACTTTGAGGCTGGAGGATGGGTGAAATAGATGGGAGCCAGCACTGGTAAGATGAGAAAATATTTCCTAGTCGCACTTCGCCTAGATGTAAACGCCAGGATAGTAGTCATGTCGCTAAAGCTGGCTTTGTTCTTACTACCGCTGGATTGTAATGCCGCCTAGAATCACCAACCCAACTGCATGGCAGCAGGCTGAACTGCTCATGCAGCCAGCTTTTATCCGAGTCATCGACCACATTCGCAAACACCTTGACCAATCTACCTGGAGAGGGACTTATCAAGATGTGCTAATTTGGCCATCTGGCACAACAGATGAAACGAAGGAAATCGTTACTCAGCTGTTGCAACAGCTCGCAGCTGCGACACCTGATCAGGCAATTGAGATCGAACAGGCGATCGCTCAACTGGCAACTCCTTGTCCAGGGTATTATTTAACTCTACAGCGCCAAGATATGCAGCCAGTTAGCGTTGATTTATGGGAGCTTTGCTACCAAGTCTGTTTCCGCAACTACAGCCCCTCTCTCAGCGAGTCAATCGACCGTGAGGTCGAGATCGATACGAGTATGATTGATGAAAGTGGGGACGTTGATTGGCAACAACTTGATGCTAAGGCAGGACAATTGGTGGACCAGGTGTTTGCTAACTTGTCAACTGATTGAGCAGAGTTTCAAGTGCGGAGTGCGGAGTTTTATTCCCCCATCTCCTCATCTCCCCGGAATGGTAGGTTAAAGGTTGAGACTAGCGACATCACTATGGCAACTGCAATCGACGGTAATGACACAGCTATCCAGGCAGCGCGAGAGGGGATTGCTGTGTGCGATCGCTCCTCCTGGGGACGGATTCGAGTTTCAGATGATGACCGCATCCGATTTTTACACAACCAGACTACCAACAATTTCCAGCAACTCAAGCCTGGGCAAGGCTGCAATACTGTTTTTATCACGTCTACCGCTCGGACAATTGATCTGGCGACAGCATATTTGTTGGAGGATGCTGTCCTGCTCCTGGTTTCGCCTAATCGCCGCCAGTATTTAATGGAGTGGATGGATCGCTACATCTTTTTTTCAGACAAGGTTCAATTAGCAGATGTCACCGATGAGACTGCAACCTTCAGCTTGGTGGGGCCGAAAAGTGACAGTGTGATAGACAAGCTGGGGGCTGGAGTCATTGTTGGGCCTGAGGCAAATCATCAGATAGTGCAGGTGGAAGGTATAGAGGTTCGGGTGGCGGTGGGTAGTGGCTTGGCTACTCCCGGATACACTCTCATCCTCCCAGTTCGAGATGCGGCAGCCGTTTGGAGCAAAATTGTCCAAGCTGGGGCAGTGCCAATGAGCGATCGCGTTTGGGAACAGCTACGAATAGAACAAGGACGCCCAGTGCCAGACCAGGAATTAACAGACGACTATAATCCTCTCGAAGCAGGCTTGTGGCAGACTATTTCTTTTGACAAAGGCTGCTACATCGGTCAAGAGACTATTGCCCGGTTAAATACTTATAAAGGAGTGAAGCAACAACTCTGGGGCATTCGCCTGAGTGCCCCGGCAGAAACGGGTAGTGCTATCACCATAGGCGATGAAAAAGTTGGCAAGATGACCAGCTACATAAATACTGAGCGTGGTTGCTTTGGACTAGGCTATGTCCGCACTAAAGCTGGTGGTCCAGGATTAAAAGTGCAGGTAGGGGAAAGTGAGGGTGAAATTGTTGATGTTCCCTTTCTAAGTCATGATTACCAATAGACTTCAGTTACAGATAGTGACTGATACCATTTTAGATTTTAAGAACAGGTTCCAGCGGTAGGAAACGACGCAGATATTACGCCAATAAGTATCAAAAATAACAGTTTTTTGACTCCTCTAGCACTTAATGTCTTGTAGAATTCTGGTTAATCACTGAGGCCAACTAGAATAATATGACTTGATAACTTTCTACTAATCTGTAGATACTAGCATGAGCCTAGTATCTAGCAGGTTGTGCTTTGATGATTGATAGCTTGATGCTAAAGCAATGAGGGAATTACTGGCAATGCGACCAACCAATATCGCCACTACAGTTGTGACAATGATAGCAATGACGGCAATTGCAGGCTGTAGCGGCAATAAATCAGATACGGTAACAACAGATCAACCACAAGCTGGAAGTCAAACTCTGACGATGTACACTTCCGCCGACTACCCACCTTATGAGTATCACGATACGACCAGCGGCCAGGACAAAATTATCGGTTTTGATGTAGATATTGCTAACTACATAGCCAAGCAGTTAAAGTTTGACGTCAAGGTTAAGGATACAGATTTCAATGGATTGATTCCCTCGCTACAGGCTAAACGGGCTGATTTTGTTATGGCAGGCATGACGCCAAATCCAGAGCGGAAGAAGAATGTTGACTTTACGCAGATTTACTACGAGGCGAAAAACACAATTGTATCTAAAAAAGGCAAAAATTACGGCAAGCTAGAAGATTTGGCTGGCAAGAAAGTGGGTGTTCAGCTAGGCACGATTCAAGAGAAATTAGTGAGTAAATCAGCCGAGAAAATCAAGACCTTAAGCGTTGTACCACTCAACAAGATTGGCGATGTTATTCAGGAGATCAAAGCCAATCGAATTGATGCTGCGGTGATTGAAGACACAGTCGCTAAGGGCTATACAACTTCGAATTCGGATTTAGAATTCAAAGTGATTCCTAATACCGAAGCAGCCGGTTCGGCGATCGCTTTTCCCAAAGGCTCAAAGTATGTCGCTGACTTCGACAAAACCCTCTCGCAGATGAAACAAAACGGGGAGTTGGATAAACTGGTCAAGAAGTGGTTTCAAACGTCAGTAAAATCAAAAGCTTGAGGAAAGGTTGAGGCATGGATCTAAATTTTGGTCAAATTGCGCCCAACCTTCCTTACATTTTACTAGGGATATTGGTGACGCTAAAGTTCACTCTGCTATCAGCATTCTTTGGCTTTATTTGGGGTATAGTGCTGTCGTTGTTCAAAATTTCCAGCATCAAGCCTCTAGTCTGGTTTGCCACTGCATACACCTCTATATTTCGTGGTACACCGCTGCTGGTGCAGTTGACCCTGATTTACTTTGCCACGCCCCAACTGTTTAAATATGACATTCCCCCTTTAGAAGCAGGCGTGATTACGTTTGCCCTCAACTCCGGAGCATACATTTCTGAGACTATCCGCGCTGGAATTATGGCGGTGGACAAGGGTCAAAGGGAAGCCGCTTTGTCTTTGGGCGTGCCGTATAGGCCGATGATGGGAGATATCATCTTGCCACAGGCACTAAAAAACATTCTGCCAGCGCTGGTCAATGAGAGTATTGCACTCTTAAAGGATTCAGCTTTGGTGTCAACGATTGGGGCGGCGGACCTGTTGCGCCGCGCCAACATTGTAGCAGCGGAAAAATATGTTTATTTTGAACCGCTACTCGTTGTTGCTTTGATTTACTATCTCATGGTTATGACTCTGACCTGGGGGGCTTATGCACTCGAACGCAGATTACAACGCAGCAGTTAAAGTTGAGCGCCTATTTAAATCTTTTGGAAATCTCAAAGTCTTACGAGAGATCTCCACGGAGATTAAAAAAGGGGAAGTTGTGGCAGTGATTGGCCCTTCAGGGTCTGGAAAATCAACGTTTTTACGCTGCATCAACTTGCTTGAAGTTCCGACTTCTGGGAAGATTTTTATTGATGGCGCAGATATCACCGTCCCAAGGACTAACATCAATAAAATTCGTCAGAATGTCGGCATGGTGTTTCAACACTTCCACCTGTTTCCCCACATGACGACCCTGCAAAATGTGACATACGCGCCGATGAAGGTGAAGCACATTTCGGAGAAAGTAGCTCAGCAAGAGGGGATGGAACTACTGACAAAAGTCGGGCTAGCGGAGAAGGCTGATGTTTATCCATCTAAACTATCGGGTGGACAGAAGCAACGGGTGGCGATCGCCCGTGCCCTAGCCATGAAGC
The DNA here is from genome assembly GCA_964250875.1 of uncultured bacterium. Taxonomy (GTDB): domain Bacteria; phylum Cyanobacteriota; class Cyanobacteriia; order Cyanobacteriales; family Chroococcidiopsidaceae; genus CAXUIV01. The sequence goes on along the minus strand of CAXUIV010000297.1, from coordinate 1,074 downwards.
CAGAGGTGATGTTGTTTGACGAGCCGACTTCCGCTTTGGATCCAGAGATGGTGAAAGAGGTGCTGGAGGTGATGAAGGCTCTAACGAGAACCGGCATCACGATGGCAATCGTCACTCACGAAATGGGCTTTGCGCGGGAAGTGGCAGACCGAATCTTGTTTTTAGATGCGGGAACCTTGGCGGAAGACGCAGTACCCAGCCAGTTCTTTACTAACCCGCAGTGCGATCGCGCCAAGCAGTTTTTAGAGAAGATGCTCTAAGTTGGCTATGAGTTATTGGCTGTTAGTTATTGGTTATTAGCAATCACTGACAACTTGTGATTAACAGCTGCTGCTGGTTTCAGAGACTGGCAGCATTTTCATAATATTAAAATTCATTTTTTAATTTTTAATTATGATGGTGGCAAGTCAGTTCTAATTCTAGTAGCTCAATAATGTGAAGTATTTTTTTCTAACTAATGGATGGACAGTTGGCCGAGTTTGGGCGTCTGATGGTCTGTGGAACGAAATAGCGTGGCGACGCCGTCCAGAAATTCAGCGACTGAACCTTTGTCTAGTAGAAGATAGTGAGAAGTTGTGGCTATACCGAGTGGAAGACACCGTTTTAACTGTTGAGGTAAAGCCAACATCGGCCACTGGGCTTGCCCCAGCAAGTCAGGCTATTGGTCAAGTTGTGCTAAAGCGCCTGATCAGCGCTGAACAGGTCATTGAGCGACTTGGCGCGGCAGAGGCCATGTGCCAGCTCAAGAATATTCAATCTGTAGTTCAGTAGTCTGTTGTCTGTGGTTCGTGGTCTTTTGTCCACTAACAACCAACAACTGACAACTAACAACTGATGAAGTAGCTTGCATTCGATCACCGCAATGGTTACACTTCTTTAATAATTCTCATTTTGCTAACGCCTGCGCAGTTTGTGTTTTGCATTGCTGAAAGCCCACACTGTCCAGCTTCAAGTGGCACAGTTGGGACAACATCATCGAAGTGACGATAACAAAAAGCTGAAAAACCGCGCTAAAAATCGCGTTGTTGTAGACACAATCCACTAAGGAGGATCTTAGTCAATGGGACTACCCTG